>CAIPMZ010000119.1 GCA_903866285.1 uncultured bacterium | reverse complement strand
CAATAACTCTTTTGATTTTCATTCAGTAATTGATTATTTTTTTCTTGATACTGCAAATTGGCTTTGTAAAATTCTAAAAACTTCTCACCCATGAATTTTTTATATTCCGCATTTTCCCATTGTTTTTTAGCATTCGCACTGAACAATTCTTTTTTCTCAAGAGATTTATTACGTGCTTTGGCCCTGAATTCATCAGTTCTTTTCGCCTCGGTAGATTTTATTTTTACATCCGGACGATGCAAGGTATGCTCCAGGTGAGAGTGATGGATTCCCATGTGTTTATCATGAGAGACTCTTTGAATATTTGTTGGATTATTATTTAATTTATTGAAATCTATGTGATGGCGATGCTTCCCATTTGACGCTGCGTAGACATTGTTTTCAAGATTAAAGATATCTGACAACACATGTGTATATATCCATTTTTTACTTTTTGGATCAAAAACTAATTCATATCCATCCAAGGTTCGCAATCCTTCTTTTTTTGACAATTGTTTATAAAGAGGCGAGATACTATGCTTGACAGTAAGCTCACGAGCCTGGATATATGTTCCGTCAACTAAGCGAAACAAATGATCTGGAGTACAAATCAGCTCTTCCTCATTATCCAAAATAACTTTTATGACTGTAGCATTTTTTTTGGTCCTTCTTGGATTTAGTATTGGAGCAATCCCAATATGCCCATTGTCTTTCATGGTATAACAAAAATTTTTCTTGCCTTGTTTATCCTCCGCAACAAGTTTAATAAAAGAAATATTCCTTCCGTCGGCTAACGCTACTTTTGTATTTCCCTCCCAGCATCCACCAGCAGAGTCTCCCTCCACAATATATAGTTCCGAAATGGTTACGTCCTTTGTAGAGCAGTCTGCAAGCTTCCCTGGTAGGGTCATTCCTTCTAGGGCCCCTTTACGCAAAACCGCATCCTTAGCGGCCCGCGCCGCAATTCTAGCTCGCACAGTTAGCAAGCATTTATCGATCATCAAGCGCGCATTACTTGGATTTTTTTCTAAAAATTCTACTAACCCCTCGGAAGTTACACTCGAAACAATCCCGCGCACTTCAGCGTTACCTAACTTTGATTTCGTTTGACCTTCAAACTGCGGATTACGCAATTTAACACTCACGACCGCCGTCAAACCTTCTTTTAAATCCTCGCTCGTCATCCCCCCATCTTTTTCCTTAATTAAATTATTTTTCTTGGCGTAATCATTCAGCACTCTCGTCAGGGCCATTTTAAAACCCGTGACATGCATTCCGCCCTCTGGGGTAAAAATATTATTAGCAAAAGAATACAAATGTTCTTTATAGCCGTCTGTATATTGCAGCGAAATTTCGACGGCCACATCCTCGACCGTTTTTTCGACATACACGGGAATATCGTTTTTAACGGCCTTTCCGCGATTTAAAAATTTTACAAAAGACACAATTCCGCCATCAAAGAAAAAGCCGTGCTTGCGAACTTTATACTCCTCCTCAATCGTTAGCGCGTCGCGTCGGTCTTCCACGACGATTTTTACGCCTTTAGTTAAATAAGCTTGCTGACGAACATAATCTAAAACTTTCGTCCAACTATATTTAATTTCTGGAAAAATTTCGCTATCAGCCTGAAAAGTAATTGTCGTGCCCGTGCGATCAGATTTCCCAACCGCTTTAACATTGCCTTGCGAAATTCCTTTTTTAAATTCTTGAACCCAAAGTTTTCCTTCGCGACAAACTTCTACTTTCGTCCAAGCTGAAAGGGCGTTGACGACGGAAACGCCGACTCCATGGAGTCCGCCCGAAATTTTATAACCATCACCTCCGAATTTTCCGCCCGCATGCAGAACAGTTAGCACAGTTTCCAAAGTTGATTTCTTGGTTTGCGGATGAATTTCTACCGGAATTCCGCGCCCATAGTCGCGTACGGAAATAATATTATTTGGTAGGAGTTGAACTAAAATATCGTCCCCATACCCAGCCATCGCTTCATCGATCGAATTATTAATAACTTCCCAAATTAAATGATGCAAGCCTTCCGTCGAAGTTCCGCCGATATACATCCCAGGACGCTTCCGAACTGGATCTAGCCCCTCCAAGACTTGAATTGATTTTGCACCATAATCTGATTTTGCCACTTTGTCTTTTGCCATAATATTATTTTTAATTTCCAATTTAAACTAATTACATTTTCTTAATTAATAAATATTTCTATTCAAAACACAATTGCTAAGATACAAACATCAAGATACAAATCACAAAAAAATTTCAAATTCCAATATTCAAAAATACAAAAGGTTTGAATGTTTGAGTTTTGATTATTGAATTTTATTTGGTTATTGTATCTTGTATCTTGGTTATTTTAAAATTATCTCCCTAAAAACCCTAACTTCCCCAATCACCCTAACTTCCCCTCCGGGTTAAAAAATATAATTCTACCAAAAATATTCCCGCCACACTCAGCGCACTGTCCCACCACGTTAGCATTCGATTTTGTTGCAAGACCAAAAGTAAAATAGTTAAAATCGCCAACAGGGTGCCTTGTCTGAAACTAATATTTACGTAAGCTAGCGCTAAATCTTCGTCCTTTTGAAACTTGCCCCAAATCCAAGTTAACATCAGCACAAAAGTACTCGCCAACAAAAGTAGCGCGCTAAAATAAAAAAGAACTAAACCCGAAATCCCAGCGGTCTCTGGATCAATCCGTAGAAAAACCAAGACCCAAGCAGTCAACGAGACCACCCAACTAATTCTCATGCCCCAAAGATAGGCTTTTAGTGTCATTACTTTTTAGGACTATTAGATTAACCCAATTACGCTTCCTAAACCAAGCTCCGTTCCGATAATGCAACCACCTTAATTTATTTAATTTCACATTATTTCCACTTTTTAATACTTATCTATTGTAGCGGAAAAACCCTCTAAAGGCAAGCGAAAACTCATTTTCTTGGCCTTAAATTGACATAATTTAAAAAACCCGTATAATAAGGAATGTTATCGTGATTTGCATTATCAGGTAGCCTTTGCTTTCAAGGCAATTTTACGTAGCGTGCTACGTGATTGCGAAGCAATTTTACGTAGCGTGCTACGTGATTGCGAAGCAATTTTACGTAGCGTGCTACGTGATTGCGAAGCAATTTTACGTAGCGGGATGGAGCAGTCTGGCAGCTCGCGTGGCTCATAACCACGAGGTCGTAGGTTCGAATCCTACTCCCGCAACAGGCAAATAAGTTTGAAATTACAAAAAACAAATTTTAAATTCCAATTTTTATCATTTTGGTATTTATTATTTGATGTTTGTAATTTCTGCTATGGGCAGGGCAGGGTAGCTCAGTTGGTTAGAGCACAGCCTTCATAAGGCTGGGGTCGCGAGTCCGAGTCTCGCCCCTGCTACTTGAGATAGTATAAAGTATTTTGTATGAAGTATTTTGTATAAATACCATAATACATAATACATAATACAACCCACGGGGGCGTAGCTCAGTTGGTTAGAGCGACTGCCTGTCACGCAGTAGGTCACCGGTTCGAGTCCGGCCGTCCCCGCATAAAGAAAAAAGTATTCAGTCAAGCTGAATACTTTTTTTATTTTCCCCAACCTCCCAAGCACCCCAATTTCGCCAAAACCCCATTTTTTCATTTCCACCCCCTCTCCCCCTTCCTCCCGTTTATCCCTTCTATAAAAAGTCTAAATATTTCAAAAAGTTTTCATAAACCGCCAGCGCTTCTTTAGCTGTCTGGTAGTCAACCTCAAAATCAGCCTCATGGACAATCCGATTGCGAAGTTTATGCACCTCAGTTAGCGTCTCGCGATGTTCATCTAAATGAGACTGCCCGACTTGCTCTAATTTCTGCGTCATGTTCTCACCCTTATAACCAATGCCACTTAAAAATTCTTCCGCCAAGGCATCAGCTTCAATAATCGCAACCTTATATTGAGAAGCATTTTTACTTTCAAGTCTCGCGACAATAGCCGCCCAGCTTTTAAATAATTTCTTTTTCGAAATCACTGGCACATCTGCGCCCCTTAAGCCCACGCGATATTTAGCTGAAACCCCTTTCAAAATCAACAGTAAAACTACATCAAGCAAAAGAACCGCCAAATAAATCCCGGCCAAAATTTTAAGGCCCAAGAAAAACGACGAATGATAAAACGCCTTAAATGAGGTAGCAAAAACTTCAATTAACATGGTGATGTCGTATTCCACGAATTTGAAAAATTTCGAATTATGAATTTTGAATTTCGAATGAAATTCGAATGTTCCAATATTTTAATGTTTTAAAAAATTAATTCATTAAAAATTGATTCAAAATTAAAAATTAAAAATTGAAAATTAATTAAAAATTGAAAATTGTAAATTGAAAATTATTTACTCCCTGTTTCTCTCAAACGCATCCGCTGCATTTAAAATTCCTTCCTCATCAAACCATTTCCCAATCAGTTGTCCGCCAATTGGCAGCTTCTTACCTTCGATTTCTAAAAAGCCAATCGGAAAAGAAATTGCTGGCACCCCAGCTAAATTTACGGAAATTGTAAAAATATCCGAGAGATACATCTTAAGCGGATCAGTCGTTTTTTCGCCAAATTTAAAGGCTACCTCTGGACAAGTCGGGCAATAAATTAAATCGACTTTCTCATAAGCTTTTTCAAAATCACGCCGAATCAGGGCGCGGACTTTCTGCGCTTTTAGATAATAAGCATCATAATAACCAGCACTTAAGGCGTAAGTCCCGAGCATAATTCGGCGCTTAACTTCGTCGCCAAAACCGATTTTGCGCGTATCTAAATAAGTTTCTAAAAGATTTTTCGGTAATTCATTGTCGCTAACGCCAGAATCCAATAGATCATCCGCGCGCATGCCAAACTTAACGCCGTCAAATTTAGCTAAATTAGAACTAACTTCGCTCGTCATTAAAATATAGTAAACTGGCAAAGCATATTGAGTATGTGGCAGACTAATCGTTTCAATCTTAGCGCCAAGGGCTTTAAATTTTTCCACTGATTTTTCAAAAACTTCCAAAATCTCGCCCTCTAATTTCTCCACGTATTCTTTCGGCACGCCAATCACCTTACCCGCAATCTCGCCCGTTAAATAATCTTCAAATTTTTTATCGCTACTTTTAGCGCTCGTCGCGTCCAGCGGATCTTCTCCCGCAATCGCCGACAGCACAATCGCCGCATCTTCGACGGTTTGGGTAAACGGTCCAATTTGATCCAGGCTTGAAGCCATTGCAATTGCGCCATAGCGCGAAACCCGACCATAAGTAGGTTTAAGTCCTACCACCCCGCAAAAAGAAGCAGGCTGCCGAATTGAACCGCCTGTATCCGTGCCCAACGACCACACCGCCTCACCGCCAGCTACTGCCGCCGCGCTCCCACCCGAAGAACCGCCCGGCACTCTTGAAAGATCAACTGGATTTCTGGTTACTTGATAAGCGCTATTTTCCGTTGACGAACCCATTGCAAATTCATCTTGATTCGTTTTACCTAAAATTATTGCGCCACCTTCTTTTAGTTTTTTAATTACCGTTGCATCATAAGGCGCCAGATAATTATCTAAAATTTTTGAACCAGCCGTCGTCCGATATCCTTCGACGCAAAGCATATCCTTAATCGCCCCCGGAATTCCTTCCAGCAGTCCAATTTCCTGCCCGCGCGCAATTTTCTCGTCCACTAACTGCGCTTGCTCCAGCGCTAACTCCTTTGTCAATGTCAGATAAGCCCCAATTTCACCATCCTTTTTTAAAATCACGTCAAAATAATCCTGCGTAAGTTGGGTCGCAGTGATTTCTTTGTTGATTAATTTTTGATGAAGTTCTTTAATCATTATAGAATAAAATTTTGAATTTCCAATTTTGAATTTTAAATGAATTTTTAATGTCTTAATTTTTAAAACATTAATTCATTCAGATTTGATTCAAAATTCAAAATTCA
The DNA here is from genome assembly GCA_903866285.1 of uncultured bacterium. Classification (GTDB taxonomy): domain Bacteria; phylum Patescibacteriota; class Minisyncoccia; order Moranbacterales; family GWC2-37-73; genus CAIPMZ01. The sequence continues at coordinate 5,335 of CAIPMZ010000119.1, read as the reverse complement.
AAATTAATAATTTAATTTCATAAAACAGACTTAACCTTTAGATACCCTTCCCTTTCCTCCGGCACATTTCTCAAAAGCGCTTGTTTCCCAAGATCTCCGAAATCAACTTGCTTGTCGCTGCGAAAAGTATTCGTCATCCCAGTAATATGCCCGATCGGCTCAATCCCTGTCACGTCGACTTCGTCTAGTTTTTTAAAATAATCCAAAATTCCCGACAGGTCATGTTGGTATTTTTCAACGTCTTTTTCAGCAAGGCCAATCCTCGCTAAGGTTGCAATATTTTCAATTTCTGCTTGTGATAACATATCTTAAGAAATTTTCAATTTACAATTTCCAATTTACAATCAATTCACAATTTCCAATGTTTTAATTTTGAAAATTGATTATTGAAAATTAAATGAAAATTGATAATTGATCATTGAAAATTATTGATTAATCATCCCTCTGAGCTCTTCTTCTCCAATTACTTTAATTCCTAACTGCTGGGCTTTTTGCAGTTTACTGCCCGCCTCGGCTCCAGCTAAAACGTAGTCGGTATTTTTACTAACCGAAGCGGAAACGCTTCCGCCTGCTTTTCTTATCATATCTTTTGCAACGCCTCTTGTAAAGCCTGCCAAATGCCCCGTCAGCACAAAAGTTAGACCAGCTAGCTTAGTATTTTCTCCTTGCTCTATGTTCCATGTTCCATGTTCTGTATTATCAATGTCAACCCCCAAGGTTTCCATTTTTCGCAGCAGGGCTAAATTTTTCTCATCCGCAAACCACCCCGCTAAACTTTCCGCCGATTTTCCCCCAATCCCCTTCACAGCCTCCCACTGCTCCACCGTGACTTGTGGAAAAATTTCCACCACCTCCCCCAAACTTTGAATTCTATTTTCTTTATTCATTAAAGCATTTGATTTTTTTTCATTAATTGAAAATTGAAAATTGAAAATTGAAAATTCCGTATTAATCGCCTTAGCGATTAATACGGCCGTCTCTTCGCCCACATGCCTAATCCCCAGCGCGTATAAAAACTTTTCTAAAGTTATTTTTTTACTTTTTTCAATTGAACTAACTAATTTTTCCGCTGACCTTTCGGCAAATCTTTCCAGTGGTTCCAGGTCGCCGACTTTTAAATCAAAAATATCCGCGAAGTTTGAAATAATTCCCTCGCTCATTAATCGCTCAACGATACTTTCCCCAAAGCCCACAATGTTAAAGCCTTTTTTACTGACGAAATGGATAAGCTGACCCATCTCCACGGCAAAGCATTTTGGATTTAAACAATAATGCGCCGCACTAAACTCTGGTAACTGGTACTCAGTAACTAGTAACTCAGAATCGATATCTTCCTTTATTTCCTGATTACTGATTGCTAGTGACTGATTACTACCCTTTTTTGTTTTTTGTTTCTTGGCTACTGTTTCCTGCCTTTCTACTCTTCCGCCACAAATTGGACAAGTTTTTGGCATCTGGAATTTTTGCTCTTTGCCAGTTCGCAGGTTTTTTAAGACACTAACTACCTCTGGAATGACGTCTCCAGCTTTCTGAATGACTACCGTGTCACCAATTCTTACGTCAAGCCTATTTATCTCATCCTCGTTATGAAGGGTTGCCCGGCTCACCAGCGAGCCTGCTACACGCACAGGACGAAGATGGGCAACCGGTGTTAGCGCGCCCGTGCGGCCTACTTGGATATCAATTTTTTCAACCACGGTCGTTACTTGCTGGGCTGGAAATTTATAAGCAATTCCCCACCTTGGGGCTTTACCAGTATAACCTAATTCATCTTGCAATTGCTGAGAATTAATTTTAATCACAATCCCATCAATTTCATAGTCCTGCTGATCTTTTCGAACCGTCCAACTTTCATAGAATTCCTGTACCTCCTTAATCGAACGACAAAGTTTAAAATGCGGATTAACCTTAAACCCTAATTTTTTTAGCAACTCCAACTCCTCCACCTGCGTCTGAGGAAATTTCCTGGGGACTAAGTCCCCAGCTGGGGACTTAGTCCCCAGGAAATTTTCCTTCCCTATTTCGATTTCCCCAAGCTCCTCGCTCTCGCCTTTTGCTCCCTTTATCTCCTTGTTTATGCTTACCAATGGCTGATGACTAATGACTGGTGACTGGATTTCATCTAGATCATAAATAAAACTATCCAATTTCCGCTTCGCCGCAATTTTAGCGTCGAGTTGCCTGATTGAACCGGCCGCCGCGTTTCGGGTATTAGCAAAGACCGCTTCGCCTTTTGCTGAGCGCTCGCGATTAATTCTGGCGAGTTCTTTTTTCGAAAGCCAACATTCGCCCACGACCACCGCGTCAATTTTTTCATTCAGCTCTAGTGGCACACTTTGAATAGTTTTTAAATTTCCCGTTACCTCCTCACCCACCGTACCGTCACCTCTAGTTGCGCCCGTCTTTAAAATCCCATTTTCATAAGTTAAAATCATTTTCAGTCCATCAATCTTTAGTTCACAACAATATTCAAGCCGTGGAAAGTGAGGCGTGGAAAGTGAAACATTTAAATCGCTTATCTTTTTTGAAATTTGAAATTCACCCATTGGGTGAGATTTTTGAATTTCCTTTGGAATTTTGGATTTTGAATTTGGAATTTGTTTGGAATTTGTTTCTTGTATTTTGGTTATTGCTCTTTGGGTTTTCTCTTCCCAAGCTTTTAATTCCTCAAAATTAAAAATATCATCAAAAGACCACTGCGCTTTCGCGTGGCGAACTTTTTTAAAAGCTTTTAGGGGCTTATCGCCAACGCGCTGAGTTGGCGAAGTCGACGAAAAAAACGCTGGATAGGTTTTTTCCAGCGTCAGTAATTCGTTAAAAAGTCCATCATACGCTTGATCAGAAATTTCCGGTGCATCTAAGACGTGATAAGCATACCGATGGCGATTAATTTCCCGACGAAGTTTTTCTATTCTATTTTGCGCCTCCAACTTATCCATAAATTCAAAGCCTGTTTATGCGCTTAGTCTAAATTTATTATCTAGCGTAGTGAGAGAAATGAAAGTACTCTTTCATTTCGCAGCGAGCGACGATAACAAAAAAGGTTGATACCTCAAGGCTTGTCCACCTTGGCGAGTCTCAGACGAGACAGGCCTCGTGAGCCCAAGGGGTCCAGGGCCTGCCTACACCTGCCTATCGGCAGACAAGCTGGCAGGTAGGCTTGCCCTGGGGTATTAATACCCTTTTATTTTCAACTTTTAAACCAAGCTTAAATAATTCCAAAATTCCTTAAAGAAACCGTAGTCTGCATCCGCAATGCCGCATTACCTTCAGCTGCAGTAAGGATTATCCTAACAGCCCCCCGGCTTGGACCAATAGATGGCACTATCGTAAAAGACCCGCTTACTGCCACCTCTGGCGCAGTAATTTGTTGTGCTGTACGTAAATGTGCTGGGACGAAATGACAATCCGTAATCGAAACTGGATTGCTATCATCCGTAAACGTCACGGTAATTGTATCCGCGGTCGAGGCATAACGCAGGCAGACGTTTTGGGAAAAATCAAAAAGATCGAGTTGGGTTGCCCCTGCTACTTGTACTAGATTTGCTACCTGGCTAGTTCGAATAGTCTTAGCCATGAGATTCATCGCAAACTGGGCACTTTCAGTACTTCTTTGCACATTTCTTACTATCGCATAATTTTTCAAAAAAGTCATGAACACCCCTGAAACCATCACTACAATCAAAGTAAAAAGTAGCATCGCAACTAACGTTTCCACCAGCGTAAATCCCTTCTTTTTTTGCAGATAATTTTTTTTAATTTTTTTTAATTTTTTTTTAATTAACATAAAATAAAATAATATTTAATACCCCCAGATAAATTCTATAAACTTTGGACTCAAGCAACCCATTTTGCCTGAAACTTACCAAGTTGGACAAGTCTCGAGGTATTAACCTTTTTTGCTATCCTCAATCCTTATCCTAGATAATAAATTTAATAAGGGATAATTGAATCGGCACTAGCGCATTGATTAGCAATATTACAATTCACAGACGAGGGAATAGTCCCTAGCCCATTCCAGGAAACCCTGCTTCTAATAGTTCGCTGGCTAGTTACTGAATTATCAAACACATCAATACGTCTAGAAAATTTAGTCTCGGTACCCACACTACCTCCGGAGTGAGCATAAGCACCACTAACTATAAATAACCGCCAATCTGTCCCAGCATCGACAAAATTTATCACTGAAATTCCACCGCTTACCGTAGCGTCTACCCGCATATTAAGATATGCTGTTCCGTTTGTAAGAAATTTATTATCGTTTAAATTTCGTACTAATTCCATCCCCTCCTGCACAAGCTCGGCGGCGATAATTTGGTCTTTCGCCTCAATGGAATTTCTAATGTTGCGAACCATAATAAACAAAACACTAGTAATCCCTACCGTAAGCACTAAGAGGGCGAATAAAACTTCTACCAAAGAAAAACCTTTTTCATTTTTTTTCATTTTTTTTGACATAAACCTCATACCCAGTTACTGATTACCATTTACTATTTACTATTTGCTATTTACTTCCTACTAGTTACCAATTACTAATTACTAATTACTAATTACTAATTACTAATTACTAATTACTAGTTACCAGCTACCAATTACTAGTTACCAGCTACCAATTACTAGTTACCAGCTACCAGTTACTAGTTACTAATTACTGATTACTGATTACTATCTACGGGCAACCATCCTTCATGGCATAAATATTAGCCTGCCCAGGCCCAGCCACACCATTTACCAAACCGCCAACCGCGATACAAACAAAATAATTTTCCGCTCCAGCCGTTAAAGTTACTAAGGTAGACCCACTTACAGCTCCGAAGGGTACGCTAAAGGTAGCAGTCGCAGCACTAGCTGTCACTTTATTATTATCACCAGTAGTTAAAAACCCAACCACACTCGTTGAGACTCCTCCTGGCGCGCAAGGAGTTTCAACCAAGGCATACCTACCAGCATCATTGCCAGTTTCAGCTCTTGACCCGGTAAAAAAACTAAAACTACAAATCGTATTTAAGCCATTATTACTAATGTCCCCATTAACGGCATTATTTTGGAGATTTTTAAGCTTTGAAACTAATTGTTCTGCCGCGCTTTCGACTTCCGTAGCCGCCTTATTACTATTTACAACCACACTTATTAAGGCGCCAGTCATAAGGATAACAATCGCCGCAACAATCAAAAGTTCCACCAAGGTAAACCCCGCCTTTTTCCAGCTCTTTTTTTTAAATAAAATATTTTTTTGTTTTTGTTTTTTAGGTAGCATTTTTTCTATTTCAACTTTAATTAAATTTAAATCAACTACTAAACTTTAGCAGGCTTAACTAAAAAGTAAAAAGTACGT
>CAIPMZ010000118.1 GCA_903866285.1 uncultured bacterium | reverse complement strand
TTCATAATTCAAAATTTCTAGCCATTTATCGCCCTATCGATAATACCCTTATCTTTCTCGCTATCCATCTTCTCCCCGATCACCTTCCCGGTCGCAGCGATCACGAGTTCGGCGATTTGACCTTTGATTTCCTGTAGCATCTGGTTTTTTTCTTGCTCAATTTTCTTTCCAGCATCGGCTAAAATCTTTTCAGATTGATTTTTCGCTTCAACAATAATTTCTTCCTTATTCTGCTTAGCAATTTCTTCGGCCTTGGTCACAATTTCCTGCGCTTGTTTACGCGCTTCGATTAGGACGGTTTTTTCTTGCTCAGCGATTTCTAAAATCTTTTTGCCAGCGCTTTCGGCATCCGCCATCCCCTTTTCAATTTTGTCCGTCCGCTCCTGCATCATTTTCAGCACTGGGCCATAGGCAAATTTTTTCAGCACAAACAGCACAATGCCAAAGTTGACCAATTGCGCGATAATTAGCTTAAGGTCGACGTGAAATGTTTTGATAAGTTCTTCCATAAATTTACTATGTCATCCTGAGCGAAGTTGTGTAATCACAACGAAGTCGAAGGATCTGAGTTATATTTGATTATACAAATCTTCCCACTTAGGATTTATTTTGTTTATTAAATCTTCTTTCTTTTGTCTTTTCCATTTCTTCAATTGCTTTTCTCTCTCCAATGCACTCATCACATTTTCAGTCTGCTCAAAATATATCAATTTATCTATATTATATTTTTTCGTAAAACCTTCCACGACCTTATTCTTGTGTTCCCAAATTCTTTTCTGCAAATTTCCTGTTACTCCAATATATAGCGTACTAGACTTATTGGTTAAAATATAAACATAATATTCTTTCATAACTCAGATCCTCACGTCGCACTACTGTGCTCCTCAGGATGACAAATTAGAGAAATCAAATGTTTTCATTTTGGCGCCCCACCAAAAGAGCAAGGCACCATAAGAAAACACTGGGATTTACTTGATTGAAAATGCAATCACCAAAGCGTAGATAGCTACGGCTTCGGCAAAGGCTGCCATTAAAAGCATTGGCACGAAGATTTTCTCCGTTGCTTCTGGGTTGCGTCCGATTGACTCCATTGCTTTTGAACCAATCATCCCGATGGCGATGGCTGGGGCGATTGAACCGATCCCGATAGTTAGCGCTTTTGCAAGCATTGTTAGATCCATACTCATTTGTATGTTTTCGTTAATCATATTTTCTCTCCTTCTGGGGAATATAATTAAGAAAAACATTAAAATTATTTAATTAACCCAATAGCGAACTAAGAAATAATACGCTATTTTATTAATTCAATACTTTCCCAGCCCGCATCGCTACGCCCGCCGCCATGAGTGTATGCGTTAAAAATAAATTAACTGACAAATTTTCAATTCACAATTTTCAATTTTCAATCAATTCTTTAATTTTTCAATCTTCAAATTCTTCTTAAATTTGAACATTGAGTCATTGGAAATTTATTGGAAATTGGTCATTGGTCATTGGAAATTCCTTTTAAAATTTCAAGGCTTTGAAATTTTAAAAGGCTAGTGTTCTTCACTGATGGTCGCGATACTCATAAACGCTAGCGTCAAAATCGCGAAAACCAGCGCTTGGACAATCCCCACAATCAACTCCAAAAACATAAATGGCAGGGGCAAAATAAAAGCCGAGAGCGCCATCATTGAAGCAATCAAAACTTCTCCCGCGAAAACATTACCGAAAAGTCGAAGACTCAGCGACGCCACCTTAGCCACTTCCCCGATTACCTCGATCAAGCCCACGAATATTTTAATCGGATTAATCATCAAAATCATAGGATCCTTTTTAATTTTTTTCGGAATTTCTAAAATCGCTTTCAGATTAATAAACTTATTAAAATGATTCCAAGCCCCAACCGTAACTACGCCCACGATATGTGACATCACGACCGCGAAAAGTCCGATCGCTAGGGTTGTATTTAAATCCGCCGTAGCGCCACGTAGTAGCGGGACAAAAACTTTTCCGTGCGCTCCTGTCTCCACAAAACCAATCGTCCCGACGCCCGGGAAAAGTCCCATCCAATTGCTAACGAGAATAAAAAGAAACAGCGCAAAGACAATCGGAAAAAGTTTTAAAGTTTTCTTGCGGTCGCTCGTCACACTGTCAGCCATCTTTAAAGCTTGCTCAAGAATAATTTCAAAGAAATTTAAAATGCCAGTCGGCGCGCTATGTTTATTTTTTTTAGCCTTACTGCCCTTGACCGCTTTGCCAACCAACACAAAAAAAGTCGCCAAGATTGCCACTGTAATCCAACTCATAATCAACGAATTGGTAATCGTAAAATTTCCCACATGCAAAATCGGCTCAGCGAAAAGAGTAGATTCGTGAGAAATCTCCTGAGCTGTTTGCGCGTTTGATTGTGAGGCTGTTTCTGACATTAGCTTCAATTTTGAATTTTTAATTTTGAATTTTGAATGAATTTTTAATGATTCAATTTTGAAACATTAATTCATTCTAATTTGATTCAAAATTCGAAATTCAAAATTCGAAATTATTTAGTATTATTATCTTTCTCAATCTTCCTAAATTCTTTTGACCCAATGACAATCAGGGCTCCCATCGAAAATAAAAAAGCAGTCGCAGTGCTAAGAAGAAACAGCCAGGGCTCGCTAGCATATTTTCGGTCCAGCCATTTTCCCACAAAAATCGCGAAGATAATCGGCCCACCAATCCAGCCACTCAGTCTCAGGAATAATTCCAGCCCCGGTTGCCACCACGCGACTTTTACTTTATTTTCAATAGCCATAATTCACTACTTCTTAAACTTTCGCAGATTCGTATTAACTCCCTTGTTCGTAGATTCACATCAACTCTCTGTATTGGAGTATTTCCGTTCGTAGATTCGTTCCTGTTTCGTAGTTTCGTATCGGCTTGTATTTTTGCATCGGCCTTAAACTTTATCCATTATCTCGCGAAATTGGCTTTACGTCAAGCAAAAATCAGGTATTGAGTCCCAGCTCTTGACTTTTTGCTCGAAATGTGCTATTGTTAAATATAGTAGCTACTCCCTACTCAGCCCAATCCCGCCGCCGAAATCGAGGCGGTTTTTTCTTATCAAAAAACACTTTTTAAAAAAATTTTAAATGAGCTTTACGTTGACTTTCTTTGAAAACAAGCTAAGCTACGTAGTACGATAGATCTTTAAAAAATTATTTAACTAAAACAAATGTCCAAAAATGTTAACTCTAGCGAAAGAACCCCGACACCTCTGGTATTCGGATGAGCAAGAATTAATGAATGGTATCAACATGGGAAGACTGCTTAATGGCAATTTGGTTAAATACACAGTGGCAACGCAAGAAAAAATCCAACCCAGTTATTACCAAGATTTTATCTATCTCGGGGAAGGAACCTTTGTTAAAATTATCTCTTCTGGGATGATTTATGAAAACGATTAAAGGCACCGTGCAACATTGCGGTGTCTTTTTATTAAAAAACCCAAGCTACCCTCACAAATCCGCCCCCGAAATCGAGGCGGTTTTTTTTATAGGCAAAAACAACTGCTTACCATGCTCCCATTTTTTCAGCATAAACCCCGCTACCATATGTAGTTGTATGGTAACGCGACCATTCTTAGTAAAGAACACTAGGCAAAAAACCGCACTACCGTATGGAGTAAAATAGCAGTGAGCTATTTTTAACTAAAAAAACCAAAATACCAGCGGTCGTATGTTTTGTGGTTTTTTTGTTTAAAGATTTTTTCAAAAAGTCCTTATGTGGTTGAATAGAAGGATTTTTATACTTCCAAGAAAACAAAGATTTTTTTGATATTTTAAATCAGCACTTGGAATTTAATTTTACCTCGTTACCATATGTAGTTGTATGGTAAAAAATTTCATAAACCAAGGATCTCACAAGCGTTTTTCCAAGTTTGGTTGGCAACTTGCTCAAGTGAAATATTTTTCACGTCAGCAATTTTTTGGGCAACTTGCTCAACAAACAAAGGCTCGTTACGACTTCCCCGCTCTAGCGGTCGCGGAGTTAAATAGGGGCAATCAGTTTCAAGCACGATATTTTTCAAATCAATTTCCCGAATCAAGCGGTCATAACCGTTGCCGTAAGTAATGATCCCATTAAGCCCAAGCTTATAGCCCAACGCGATAAAGCTGTTGGCGGTTTTGTAAGACCCAATGAAACTGTGGATAATTCCCCTTTTTGCCACGGGATGTTTTTCCAAAATTTCCAACAAATCATCGTAGGCGTCCGTTCGGGTGTGGTCGAGCTCTTTGCTCGACTTTACGCCCCAACAATGAATCATGATGGGTTTTTGGACTTCGTTGGCCAGGTCAATAAATTTTAGCAGCGTTTCTTTTTGCAAATTTTTCAGAAATTCAATGTCATCTATTGGTTCGAAATGATGATAGTCTAAACCGACTTCTCCGATGGCGACGACTTTTTCGTCGCGCGCTAACTCCAGATATTTTCCGTAGTCAAAAATTTCGCCTGTCGTGGGAATCTCCTCCTCAGTTAATTCCTCCGGATCAACATGGGTGAAACTGCCTTTTTTTAAATGGACTGGGTGAATGCCGACCGCTGCATAAATCCCAATAGGATTAAGGGGATTAAAGGGGGAAAGGGGTTCAAGGGGTTTTTGATTGAGGAGGTTAAGGGATTTGGAATCAAGGGGGTTAAGGGGAGAAATAGGAGAAATGGGATTGTCGCCCCCGAAGGCTAAACCTTCTTCCGAAGGTTTAGCCTTCGGAAAGTTTTCGAATTTATGGGCATAGTCTACTGCCCTTTTGCTGGTGGAATATTGCGAGCCAACGTTGACGACGCTCAGACCCGCCTGCAGACAACGCAAAAGCACGGCTTCCCCGTCATCCTTGAAAGCATTAAAATTAACGTGGGCGTGAGTATCGAAAAATTTCATGTATAAGGTATTTTGTATAATGTATTATGTGTAAGGTATTATGTAGAATGTATTATGCAGAATGTGCTGAATGCATTTATACAAAATACATTATACTTTATACTTTATACATTCTACAGGATACATTCTACTTTATACAATATACATTCTACATTTTTATTCTTTGGAAAAGTGGCTCGATGGTTTTGGTTTCGAGGGCGGTTTTGATTTTTGAAGAAGTTTCAGGGAGGAAGGGAGCCAAGTGTTGAGCAATAAAATTCAAATCTTTAACAAGTTTCGACATAACCTCTCCAAATTTATCAATGTCAGTCTTGGCCAATTCCCAAGGCTTATTGTCTTCAATAAATTTATTATCTTCGCGGACTTTTTCCCAGATATATTCCAAACATTTTCCCATTTCCATCGCTTTAACAAGCCTTGAAAAATCCTCATTTTGCTCAGTGGGAGTCGAACTCCCTTTTGCTTTTGGGAGTTCGACTCCCGAAGCTAACTTCACAATTCGCGAAACCAAATTTCCTAAACCATTTGCCAAATCAGCGTTATATTTTTCAGTCATCCGCCCCCAGGTGATATCCATATCCTCGCCAAAATTCCCCCCACTAAGGAGAAGATAACGCGTGCCATCGATGCCAAATTTTTCCACCATCTCAGCCGGACTAATCACATTACCAACGCTTTTGCTCATTTTTTGTCCATCCACTGTAATAAAGCCATTGATAAAAATTTGCTTGGATGGCTCAATCTTGGCGGACATCAGCATTGCTTGCCACATTGCAGATTGCTGACGCAGATTGTCTTTGCCAGCCAATTGAACTACTGGCCAAAGCAAATTAAATTTTTCCAGCTCAGTTGGCCAGCCAATAGCACTAACATAATTTACTAGCGCATCAAACCAAACGTACATCACATGCGCAGGGCTGCCTGGCACTTCAATTCCCCAGGGCATTTTTTCTTTCAAGCGTGAAATTGAAAAATCCTCTAGCCCGCCAGCCACAAAATTTTTAATTTCTTTCAAACGGTTTTTGGGGAGTACAAACTGCGGATTCTTTTCATATAAATCCAGCAGGGCTTGTTGGTATTTTGAAAAACGAAAAAAGTGATTTTCTTCTTCAATGATTTCAAGCTCAGCGCCTGGATGAAATGGACATTTTCCGTCAACTAATTCAGAATCAGTTTTTTCCAGCTCACAACCAACGCAATATTTAACTTTATAGATTTTAGTATAAATATCGCCATTGATTTCACAACGCCGCCAAAATTCTTGCGCCGCAGCGAGATGATGCGCATCGGTGGTGCGAATAAAATTATCATAACTAATATTTAAAACGCTTTTTAATTTTTTGAAATTTTCAGCCTGCTGGTTGACATAGTCCTGCACATCCATTCCAAGCTCGCCGGCTTTGCGATAAAGCTTTAGACCATGCTCATCCGTACCCGTGTTAAAAAAAACTTCTTTGCCCAGCCCGCGATTAAAACGCGCCAGCACGTCAGCTTCGATAATTTCCATCGCAAAGCCAGCGTGTGGCTCGGCGTTTACGTATGGCAAAGTTGTGGTGAGATAAAATTTTTCGCTCATTGCTTTAGCTTATTTATTCAAATAATAATTTATAGTTCTTTGACCAATAGACGATGCCGTTATAGTAAGGGGCGTGATAAGTTCCAAGATAGCTTATCGAGGCTTTTTTAATCGCGCTAGCGCTACTAGAAGTGGCGCCGGCTCTTTTGAGCTTAATCGCCATGCCCATCACGCCATCAGTCAAATTCCAAGGATCGGGCGTTTTATGGCCAGTGGCAGAAGTAATTTGGGCTGAATATCCATTCCAAACATCAGCCATAAATTGCGGAACACCCATCGCGCCACCTTGACCAATATAACCCGACGGAGAACAAGAAACTTTTTTATTTTTACTATAACCCAAATCGGCCACTAACGAGTTGAAGAGATTCTGACGTTTATAAAGTAAGGCGATCGAGGCTTTATATTTTGAACCATATTTTTTATAACGCGCAACGGCGACCTTCTCAACCTCAGCGTAAGTGCATTGGCCAGTATTAGCGCCCAGGTTAGTTTCCATTTTCAAAAAGCCATACAGCACGCCTTGAGGCACGCCTGTTTCGCCACTAGCATCTTCCACGGCTTGGCGAATATCACTGGCATTATAGGACTTACCAGTTAAGGTATTTAAGTCTCCCTGCAATTCAGTTAGTTGTTTTTGCAGTTTAGCGATAGTAGCATTTTTATCTTCAATATCCCCCAACACCTCGACTTGATCGGCTACTAACTCCTGCTTTTGTTCCGTCTTGGTCGCTAGTACTCCCAGGTGCACTTCTTTCTTCTTAGCTAGTTCAACTTTATCACCGTCAATTTGGGTTTTCTTATTATTTATCTCAGCCACAATAGCTAAAATTTTCTCATCCAAAGACGTAAGATGTTGCGCACCGCTTAATAAATCAGAAAACTTACCATCCAATAAAATCAGCTTCAGTATCGGTTGGTTTTGGACGTAATAAGCTTGTTGGATTAAGTCCCGCAGAAGTTGCTGTTGGAGAATTATTTGATCACTCAAGTTTTTAATTTCCTGTTCTTTTCTGGCAATAGTCGTATCAGTTTCGATAATCACGGATTTAGTTGTGTTAATGACTTTTTGCGTTGAAAAAACAGCTGATTGAATTTGACCAAGGTTTTGTTGCAGAAGCGCTTTGGCTTTAGTTTCTTTTTCAATCTTTTTTTTCAGTGACTCAGCTTTATCTTGAGCATCTTTAATCTCTTGTTGTCTTTTCGCTTCGGCAGCTTCGCCGGCGGCTTGAGCGGAAACAGTTGCAACCCTGTAAAATGAAAGTTGAGACGCGCCGAAAATAGGCACCACGAGCGCCCAAATCAAAATCAAAGCTAATTTTCTTTTGCCTTTTTGCATATTTCTATTTTAACTTAAAAAGGAGTTGCAGTCTAGTAAAAAGAATTTAAAAAAAGGGAAAAAAGGGAAAAAAGGGAAAAAAGACGAGGATAAAATCCTCGTCTTTTTTGAAATTCAAATTTTCACAATATTATTCCAACCTGTCAGTCACGACTGACTGGTTAACCTGTCGCTTGACAGGTCATTCGCGAATGACCTGTCTCGAGAGCGACAGGTTATTTCTTCTTCTCCTCAACTACGGGCGCAACTTCTTTAACCACACCAGCAACTTTGGTGACGTCTTCTTCTACTTTATTATTTAGTCCGTCCATCTCTGCTTCTGTTCGAGGAGCAGCAACCAAGGCGATTACAGTTTCAGCTTCCAATAAGATTTCCACGAGGTCTGACGTTTTTAAATCAGCAACAGTGATATGGTCTTCAAAGGTTACAAGTTTCGACAAATCAATCACAAATTTTTCTGGTAAGTTTGCAGGCAAACATTTAACTGAGATTGAGTCCATATTTTTAATCAAAACTCCGCCATGGGCTTTCACTGCCTCGGATTCACCGATAAATTCTAATGGAATTTCAGTTTCAACTTCTTCTTTCATATTAACTTGGAAAAAATCGACATGAGAAACTTTCCCACTGCGATGATCGTGTTGCAGTTCATGAATCAGAACGCTGTGTTTTTCCTTGCCAACTTCCAATTCCACCAAGGCGCTTTCACCAGCCTTATTATAGGCGCGCGCAAAATCCAGGTCATTAATCCAGAGATTTTGAGCAGCGATTTTATTTCCATACATGACAGCTGGAATTTTATTTTCTTTTCTCATTTTAGCAACTTTTTTTCCAACAATATCGCGAGTCTCCACTTTCAGGGTAATTGATTTACTCATTTTTTCATAAAACATGGAGCATGGAGCATGGAGCATAAACTCAAGCGTTGACAACAAAAAATGGCGTTGTTGTGTGCCTTTTTATCTCAAATCCACATGAACACTGTTTTGAACTTACGCTTATTAACTTCCAATAGAATAGCAGGAAACAGGGGAAATGTCAAACAAGGAAGGAACTAGGTTGTAGGAATTAGCCTGTAGTTCAATGAGAAATATTTCCTACCACCTAATTCCTAACTCCTACCAAGCTACCCCTAGTATTCTTCCCCTCTGACCACGCTTTCTTGATGGGAATGGATATTGTTTAAAATTCCAATGCTGGCTAGTACCACAAGCAAGGAACTGCCCCCGTAACTTAGCAGTGGCAGTGGAATTCCCGTAACTGGCATAATCCCGATATTCATGCCGATATTTTCTAAAATTTGCACAAAGAACATGCTCATAATCCCCACTACCACTAAATAACTAAAATTATCTGGAGCGCTAAGCGCAATCACGCGCATCCGATAAAAAATCAGTAAATATAAACTAATCACTAAAAGCGAGCCAAAAAGTCCTAGCTCTTCGGCAATTGAAGCAAAGATAAAATCGGTATGTTTTTCTGGTAAAAAGTTTAGTTGAGATTGGCTACCATGGCCAATTCCTTTCCCGACTATCCCACCACTGCCAACAGCAATCATCGATTGAATAACATTATAACCTGCTCCGCGTGGATCAATTTTTTCAGGATGAATTAAATTAAGCACGCGATCTTTCTGATAAGGTTGCAATTTAAACCAACCCCCAAAAGAAACAGAAAGTCCCAGTAAAAGCATAATAATAATTTTTTTACGACTAATTCCGGAAACCAGCGTCATCCCAAGCCAAATCCCAATTAAAACCATAGCGCTCCCAAAATCCGGCTGCCGAATAACTAGAAAAATCATAATCCCAGAAAGAATCAGCGAGGCAATCAAGCGGCCAGTTTCCTCTAGCTCCATCTTCTTTTGGGAAATAAAACTAGCCAGAAAAATAACCAGCGACAGCTTTGCAATTTCAACGGGTTGGATATGAAAGGTGCCTACGCCGATCCAACCAGCCGTCCCGCGGATAGTCCGACCGAAAATCAGGACGCCCAATAAAATAAGGAGGGTTAAGAAATAGCCCGTCGTGCTATGAAATTTTAAAGTTTGGTAACTACTCGTCGAAAAAATAATTAGCACCACAATACCAATTAAAACAAAGATTGCTTGACGCCAAAAAACGCCTAAAAATTCTTGGCTTTGGGCGGCCATTGAAATACTATATAGCACGGCTAAACTAATTCCTAAAAGGAGCAGTACCGCCAACGTCAGAATCCAATCAATTTTAAAAAATTTTTGAAACATAGGGTGGATAGTAATCAGTAATCGGTAATCGGTAATCAGTAATCAGTAACTAAAGAATAAAAATTCATTTTACCAGTTACTAGTTTCTAGTTACTGATTGCTAGTTATACTGAATCAATTAGATTACTGGTGGTTGCAAGGAGGTCGAGCCTCTCTAATGGAGGCTCGACCTCCAACGATTATCTACAACTAATTAGGCTTATTTCGCATTTCTGATTACTAGTAACGTCGCTATAATCCGGCTGAAAAGTTTTCACTGTCGAAGACATTTGTTTGGACGTCGACGTCCAAATTTCGCACAACCGCTGGAAAAGTATAAGGCCAGGTTAGAGTAAAGCCACTCTCCATCCCTGCTCTAACATTATCTTTCTCAGTAGAGCTAACCCCAAGCACCTCGCCATTTTCAGCGCGCAGAATAACTACCAATTTAACCCGCTTAAAATCAAAGGCGCTTTCATTCCGAATCAAGCCTTCCGCTTTACTACTTGTACCCCCAAAATCTGGTCCGAATTTTCGATTATAAACGCTGATTTGAGGTTTTTCAATTTTGCCAAGTTGGCTCCAAATCGCATCGCTAATTATAAATTCTGCTTGCGTTGGAATAATGTTACCTAGCGTGCTTAATCCCATTTGAACAACATATTTTGAATCGGCTGGCAAAATATAATCATCACCCTCGCTAGTGGCAATCACCTTTTCCGTGGCATCTTTTAAATTAAGGACGTAGTGAAAAGAGGTAGCCCCAACCGCATCATTTGGATTAGAAACTTTAACCACCACATCATAAGTATTGTTACCTCCAGAAACAAAGGCTTTTTCACCAACTATTAATGCCTTTTCAGCGTAATTAATTTTACATGGCGTGCAAGAACCGCCACAATCGATTTCTTTTTCGTTTTGATTTTTCTTACCATCCAAGCAAGTTGCCTTCGGTGTCAGCCAGAAATAAAAAGCCAAGCCAATCACTGCAAATAAGCCGAGATAACCCAGCACAATTAGTGAACGTTTTATTAAATGTGGATTTAACATAGGTAAATTTAAAATAATTTTTAACTTCTTTTATTATACAGCACTTGGGGAGTTTGGGGTAGTTGGGGTGTTTAGGGAAAAATGCGTTGGGGAGTTTGGGGTGGCTGGGAAAATTGGTAACAAAAAAATAGCCTTTTTCAGGCTATATTTCGGAATGTATTTTGAAAGCAGGATTCTGGCGACGACCTACTCTCCCTCATGGAGGTACCATCGGCGCGGACTGTCTTAACTGCTCTGTTCGGGATGGGAAGAGGTGTAACCCAGTCGCAAGAGTCACCAGAATTCTGCCTTCAAAATTGAAAATGTAAAAATCAAAAATCAAAATTATAGAGCGACTTCGTCGCGACTTTTTAAATAAATCGTCGCGAAGCGACTCTCTCATTTTTCATTTTGAGATTTGCATTTTCCAGTTGTCTTGTCAATATGATATAGGCTTTCGCCTATATAATCTTCACTCGTTCGGAAATAAAAATAAATTTTTATTTCTCTCACTTCGCTCGATTATAAGTAACTCTTAACTGCTAACCATAAAAATTGGAAAGATTATTGAATCTATTAGTACTTCTTGGCTCAACCCCTCGCAGGGCTTACACCTAAAGCCTATCAACCTAGTCTTCTTCTAGGAGATCCTCCAATGCACAGCATTGGAAATTCCAAATAACAAGAAACAAACATCAAACAAAATATAAATCTCAACTGCCAAAATTTCCGACAAAGGCGGATCAGCCTATGGCTGACAAACAGCTCTGTTTTATTTTTTGGAAATTGGTTATTGGAAATTGTTTGGAATTTGGAAATTGGTTATTGTAATTTCCAGTGCCATGCACTGGTAATGCCTTATCTCGGGATGAGCTTCCCGCTTAGATGCTTTCAGCGGTTATCTCGTCCAAACTTAGCTACTCGACAATGCTCCTGGCGGAACAGCCGATACACCAGAGGTTTGTTCTTTCCGGTCCTCTCGTACTAGGAAAGAGTTCCCTCAAGCATTCACGCCTACAGCAGATAGAGACCAACCTGTCTCACGACGGTTTGAACCCAGCTCACGTACCGCTTTAATTGGCGAACAGCCAAACCCTTGGGACCTTCTCCAGCCCCAGGATGCGATGAGCCGACATCGAGGTGCCAAACCCCTCCGTCGATGTGGACTCTTGGGAGGGATCAGCCTGTTATCCCCGGGGTAACTTTTATCTGATGATCTTCCGCGCATCTACATGCTACGGTCGGTTCACTAAATTCTACTTTCGTAACTGATCGACTTATGGGTCTTGCAGTAAAGCTGGTTTGTACTTTTGCGCTATCAGTCCGATTTCCATCCGGACCTAACCAACCTTTGTAAACGCCTCCGTTGCCATTTAGGAGGCGACCGCCCCAGTCAAACTACCCACCAGGCACTGTTCCCC
>CAIPMZ010000117.1 GCA_903866285.1 uncultured bacterium | reverse complement strand
GATAATCTTTTCAAAATTTATCAAAAGAAAAAAGGTCTAGAGAATGTTGATTTAACTAAACAATTAAGCCCTTCTTTAGCGTCATTTTCAAATGTGCTGGAAAATGCAGTTTCGGTGTCATAGTTAAATGATTTGACACGTTTCGCACCCAAAAATGCCAAAAAATGCCTAAAATAAGCCAATGTTATTTTCAAAATTTGCGGCTGAATATTTTTTTTGGTGCTTTTTTAAAGTTATACTTTATACATTCTACAAAATACAGTATACTGATTTCATATGGAAACTTCAACCTTTATTTTGGAAAAAGATTTTGCCAGCCAGGGCTTCACGCATATTATCGGGACGGACGAAGTCGGTCGCGGGCCACTTTGTGGACCGGTGGTGGCGTGTGCGGCGATGTATCGAGGCAGTGAATTTCCGGAGCTGAGCTCCGAGGAGCACAAAAAATGGGATTTGATTCGTGATTCGAAAAAACTTTCCGAAAAGCAGCGCGAGGCCGTTTTTGATTTCATCAATGAACATTTCTATGTTGGTATTGGACTTTGCGACCACGAAACAATTGACCGCATTAATATTCTCGAAGCAAGTTTTTTGGCAATGAAAAAAGCAATACAGGAACTCAAGAGGAACATGGAACATGGAACATGGAGCATGGAACAAGATTCAGAAAACAAGGCAAAAGCTGCGGAAAGCAAAGAACAAGATACAAGAGACAAAAACCAAACAATTAACAATAATCAAAATTCAAATATAAATGAAATGCTAGAATCTGAATCGCCACGCATTTCTGAGTACAGAAATACTCGCGATGACAGCAAAGATATGAATAATGTTCCATGCTCCATGTTCCATGCTCCACGATATATCGTTCTCGTCGATGGAAACAAAATTATCCCAAATCTTTCTATGGAGCAATATGCCGTAATTGGAGGGGACAAGTTGGTCAAATCAATTTCGGCGGCTTCGATTGTGGCAAAAGTGACCAGGGATAGAATGATGAAGGAGTTTGCAATTTTGTATCCACAATACGGCATGGAAAAGCATATGGGATATGGCACGAAGGTTCATATGGAGGCCCTTGTAGCTCACGGTCCATGCCCGATTCACCGCAAATCCTTCAAACCAGTCAGACGCTTGTCAAAATAGAAAAAAGGTGATAAGGTTAAACGGAAGTTTAATATTAAAGAAGTTGGAGATAGGGCGAAATTTTCAATTTTCAATTCACAATTTTCAATCAATTTTCAATTTTTCAATTTAAAAATTTGGAATTTAGAACATTGGAAATTGTTTAGAAATTAGAAATTAGAAATTAGAAATTAAAAACCTTGCTAAAAGAGAAATTTTCAATATTTCTTAGAAATAGTTGCAATGGGTTGCGCTTTATTTTTCATTTAAGTTTATGTCAGTACCAAAACAGAGGCACACTAAACAACGCCGTGACGCCAAGCGTGATCGCTTTGCAATCGCTCCAATTAAGACTCAGACCTGCCCAAAATGCGGTGGCGCCAAGCTTGCTCATCGAGTTTGCCAAACCTGCGGAACCTATAAAGGAAATGAGGTTATTGATACACTTAAAAAATCAAAAATTAAATCTCAAAAATAAAAATTAAGGAGTCGCTTCGCGACCTTTGTTGGCTGTTCTTTTCTGGATAAATGTGAGCGAAGCGGACACTTTAATTTTGCTTTTTGATTTTTACATTTTCCATTTGTTTTATGGCAAATCGACATCTTCAACGCTCAGTGGCAATGCAAATTCTTTTTGAATGGGATTTTCAAGGACGCAAAGATGAGAATATTGAGGAAATTATCGCTTATAATGTGGCAGAATTTGCGCCTGGGATGGAAAACTGTGACTTTACAAAAAGCCTAATTTTGGGGGCGATAAAAAATCGTGCCAGTATCGATAGTTTGATTGAGAAATGTGCGCCTGAGTGGCCGCTTGATCAAGTCACGATTATTGATCGCAATATTCTAAGGTTGGGCATTTTTGAGCTCATGTACGGAAAATACGAAGAAGTTCCACCGAAAGTGGCGATTAATGAAGCGATTGAACTGGCGAAAGCTTTCGGCGGCGATAGTAGCGCGCGTTTTGTTAACGGCGTCCTCGGAACAATCTACCGCGAAATGGGCGAGCCGATGAAAGATGATACAACCAAAAAGCGCAAGGAAAATACCAAGACGGTTGAGGTTGTCGCCGAAAAAGAAATTGAGGAATAATTAAGTCTTTTAAATTTTCAATAATCAGTTTTCAATTTTCAATAAATGACCAATGATCAATTTTCAAAATTAATTTTAATTGAAAATTCATTGGAAATTGGAAATTGGAAATTGGAAATTAGCGTATGGTTGAATCTTTAGCTAAGAAAATCGGGGTTTCCTTTAAGGAAATTTCCTTACTGCAACAAGCAGTCACACATCGTAGTTATCTAAATGAAAATCGCACTTATGAACTTAACCATAATGAAAGGTTGGAGTTTTTAGGCGATGCTGTTTTAGAATTAATTGTGACGGAATACTTGTACGCAAAATTTTCTAATCCAGAGGGCGAACTTACTAGCTGGCGATCAGCCTTAGTTAATGGGGAAATGCTGGCCAAAGTTGCCCAAGAAATTGGGGTAGAAAAATATTTAATGATGAGTCGTGGCGAAGCTAAGGATGCTGGACGCGCTCGCCAATATCTCCTGGCCAATGCGCTAGAGGCAATTATCGGGGCGATTTTTTTAGATCAGGGTTATGAT
Organism: uncultured bacterium; assembly: GCA_903866285.1. Taxonomy (GTDB): domain Bacteria; phylum Patescibacteriota; class Minisyncoccia; order Moranbacterales; family GWC2-37-73; genus CAIPMZ01. The sequence goes on along the minus strand of CAIPMZ010000117.1, from coordinate 27,641 downwards.
GTAGCTAAGGAATTTGTGCTAAAAAATGTCGTCGTAAATTTAAAAGAAATTTTAGAAAAGAAATTATATCTTGACCCAAAGAGTTATTTCCAAGAACGCGCCCAGGAAACGAATAAGCTGACGCCGTCTTATCGCGTGATGAAGGAATGGGGACCAGATCATGACAAGCATTTTATCGTGGGCGTCTTTTTAGGCAGTGAACTTATTGCTGAAGGTGAAGGCAATTCCAAACAAGAAGCTCAGCGCGAAGCCGCCAGAATCGGCTTGGAAGCGAAAGGTTGGGTCTAGGCATGTATAATGTATGATGTATGATGCAATAAAATACAATAGAAAATAGACAATTCCTTAGTCAAATTAACTTACCGCGGTGGTAAGTTTTTTTAATTTATAAATTTAAAATTGATTTCAAACTTAAAACTTAAAATTTAAAATTGCAAATTATTGTTGTTGCTTCCTTTAAAAAATGTTATAATTTAAACATAAGATAAAACTTTTAAACTAAAGATTATGTACGACCTGATTATTAGAAACGGTACTATTATTGATGGCACCGGTAATCCAAAATTTGTGGGCGATGTGGCTGTTAGTGAGGGCCGGATTAGCTATCTGGGTGATTTACATAACGAACATGCTCACCGCGAAATCGAGGCCTTTGGAAAGTATGTAACCCCAGGCTTTGTCGACGTCAATAATCATTCCGATACTTATTGGCGAATATTTCTTGACCCAGCTATGGAAAGCCTTTTGTATCAAGGTGTGACGACGATTATCGGTGGAAATTGTGGTTCCTCGTTGGCGCCCCTGGCTAATCATGAAGTTATTCGCAGTATCCAAAAATGGGTTGACGTAAAAAAGATTAGTTTTAATTGGCTCAGCATGGAGGAGTTTTTGAAAGTGGTTCAGCAAAAAGGCTTAGCCTTGAATTTTGGGACGCTGGTTGGGCACGGAACGCTTCGGCGAGGGCTAGTCGGCGATCAGACGCGCGATATTAGTCCAATGGAAATGAAGACTATGAAAAAAATGTTAGTCAGAGCGATGAAAGAAGGCGCTCTTGGTTTTTCAACGGGCTTAGTTTATACGCACGCTAAATTGGCGTCAACCCGTGAAATTGCGGAGCTAGCTGAAATTGTAAAAAAATACAATGGAGTTTATACAACCCATATTCGAGGCGAAGGCGAAGAACTAATTCGGGCGGTAGAAGAGGCGATTCGAATTGCAAGTGAAACGGGCGTGCGCCTGCAGATTTCTCATTTAAAAGCAATGGGCAAGAAAAATTGGAAATTAATGGAAGAGGCTTTGAATCTGATTGAAACGGCGAGAACTAGTGGTATTGACGTCCATTTTGACGTTTATCCTTATACTTCGACTGGCAGTGTGCTGTATATTACTTTGCCAGACTGGGCGACCGAGGGCGGTAAAACGATGATGCTTTCACGCTTAAAAGATCCTGAGACTAGAAAGCGGATTGTGAAGGAGATGCATGGCAATGGTTTTGATTATTCAAAGGTGATAATCTCAATTTCAGCTTTGGACAAAACGCTAAATCGCAAGAGCGTAGTTGAACTGGCGGAGGCTCAGGGCAAAACAGTGGAAGATGTGATTATTGATATTTTAATTGCCAGTGATGGTCAGGTAATAACGATGATGGAAGTCCTTAGCGAAAAAAACGTGAATAAGGCTGTAATTAATCCATTTTCGATTATTTCTTCAAATGGGTCAGGTTATAATTTGGTGCATCAGGAAACTGGCGAGATGGTGCATCCGCGAAATTTTGGAACATTCCCTCGCGTCCTAGCTACTTACGTTAGAGACCACGGGCTAGTTAGCTGGGAAGAGGCTATCGCGAAAATGAGTGGCCTGCCTGCGAAAAAGTTTGGCTTGCTTGACCGCGGTATTTTAGCGCCCGGTAATTATGCGGATATTGTAATCTTTGATCCGGAAAAAATTAAAGATTTAGCTACGGTTGAAAATCCTTACCTCTATAGTCAGGGAATTAACTACGTCCTGATCAATGGACAATTTGCCCTAGATGATGGTAATATTACTGACCAGCGTGCTGGCCAAGTCCTGAGGAGAAAATCTTCGCTTTTTGAATTTTAGTTAGTAAATAGGGGGAAAAATAAGTGATTTAATTTCGAATTTTGAATTCTGAATTTTGAATCAATTTTTAATGTTTCATTTTTTTTAAACATTTATTTATTTTGATTTCATTTAAAATTTGAAATTTGAAATTTAAAATTTTTTATATATGCATACTTCTTTTTTTAAGGACAAAAAAATAACGGTTTATGGCCTGGGTCTGCACGGTGGCGGAGTCGGGGTGGTTAAATTTTTAGTAGCCAACGGCGCCAAGGTTATCGTGACGGATTTAAGCAGTCGCGAAAAATTAGCAACTTCGCTAGAAAAATTAAAAGGCCTTAAAAATATTAAATATGTTTTGGGTCAGCATCGGAGTGAGGATTTTACGAGTGTGGATATGGTAATTAAAAATCCAGCCATCGCTTGGACTGACCAACATATTAAACTAGCTTTGGAGAAAAAAGTTCCCGTCGAGATGGATTCAAGTCTTTTCTTTAAACTTTGCAAAAATAAAATTATCGGTGTGACTGGGACAAAAGGTAAAACAACGACGGCTGTTCTAATTTATGAAATCCTGAAATCAGCTGGTAAGAATCCGCTTAAAGTCGGGATCGGGCAAGCTTCAGTTTTAGATAAACTAGCTTTGCTAAAAAAAGATTCCGTGGTCGTTTTCGAGCTTTCTAGTTGGCGACTTTCCGCTTTAGGGCGAGCAAAACTCAGTCCGCAAATTGCGGTTTTTAAAAATTTAATGCCGGATCATCTGAATTATTACGGCACAATGGAACAATATTTAAAGGATAAAAAATATATTTTTACTAGTCAAAAGCCGAAAGATTTTTTGATTGTTAATTACGATGATGAAAAGCTGAGGGAAATTGCTAGCCAGGCACCGTCGCAAGTGCTTAAATTTTCCTATGAGCCACTCAAGAAAAGCAAAAGTGTTTTTATTGAGGACGAAAATATTTATTTAAATAATGGGATTGACGTTATTAAATTAATTGCGGTAAAAGATATTCCGCTGGCCGGTCGGCATAATTTATCAAACGTCATGGCAGCTATTGGGGCAGTCTATGCCTTTGGGTTAAGTTCGCTTGAAATTAAAAAAGCTTTGCCGAATTTAAAAGGGCCGTTGCACCGCTTAGAATTTGTCCGCGAACTCTTGGGTGTTAAATATTATAACGATACCACGGCTACAATTCCCCAGGCAGCTTGCTTGGCTTTGCAAACTTTTGAAAGTCCAATTATCTTAATCGCTGGCGGTTCGGATAAAAATTTAGTTTTTGAGGAATTTGCCCAGGAAATTATAAAAAAGACTAAACGCGTGATTTTACTTCAGGGCAAGGCGACGGAAAAATTGCTGGAGCAACTCAAAAAATACGCTGGTGAAAGTTTCCTTGCGTCGATTGAGGTTGTTGATTCTATGGAAAAGGCGGTTTTACTTGCCCGCAAGTCTGCCGAAAAAGGCGACGTCGTCCTTCTTTCTCCTGGGGCAGCCAGCTTCGGACTTTTCAATAATGAGTTTGACCGCGGCGAGAAATTCCGGGAAGCGGCAAGGGGGTTGAAATAGGGGGTTTGCAGCTATTGACAAAATCCAAAAAAGCTTTACTATATATATAAAAGTTCGTATCTTTCTTTAACAAAAACCGTTTTTAGCATGAAAAAAAAATATGAAGTACCGTCTTGGTACGCAGAATTTTTGCGTATCATTTCTCCATTTTTAACAAATGGAGAAATGTTTTTTATGAATAAGCGTCCATCTTTTTGCATAAAAATAATAAAAAGGGCGAAAATAAAAGAAATAAAAGGCAGGGAGTTCTCCTTACTTTTATGGCTCAGGAGAAAGTTCTTCTGGTGTAATTACAGGAGGTTAACTTTCTTTGCATAACACTTTAGTGTTTGTTTTTACTTCATTAACGTTTTTCCCATGCTGATCCCATTTCAACGAAAATGGAAAAAGCTGAGTACCCTTGTGTCTCAGCTTTTTTCTATGCCTATTTTTTTGTGACACATCTCTGCGATCGCAGAGATGTGTCACACATTTTTATGCTTGAAAATTTTTGTGACAGAAGTTGGCGGCCGTCAAGATGTGTCGCGTTTTTATTTTTGTTTTTCGTATAATTTCTACTACCTACAACCTAACTCCTACTCCCTGCTGAAGGGCTTGAATTTTAACCCATTTTGAAATATACTACCCTTATAAGGTTATTGGGCAATAAATGGCTAAAATAGGCTTTTTTAAATGTCATTTCGCGTGAAGCGGAGCGGAATCGAGAAATCTGGGCTCAGATTCTTCGACTTCGTTTCAGTACCTTTAGGGGTAATGAAACTGCGCTCGCAGTGACACTTCGATCTATATGGAATATTTTGAAATCCAAGGTGGAAAAAAACTTGTGGGGAGCATTGATGTGCGGGGAAGTAAAAACGCTACGACGCCGATTTTAGCGGCGACGCTTTTAACGACCGGCGAATGTGTAATTTCTAATATTCCCCTGATCGAGGATGTTTATCGCATGCTGGAAATTTTGGAAAGTATGGACGTTAAGGTTGCGTGGGAGGGTGAGCGCACGGTGCGAATTTGCGCGAAGAATTTAGCTGCTAGTAAAATTGATTTGCAAACCGTTAAGAAACTGCGTTCCTCGATTTTATTATTAGGGCCACTTAGCGCTAGAGCAGAAAGCTTTAAAATTGCTCATCCAGGAGGTTGTGTGATCGGTAAGCGTCCGGTCGGTACGCATTTTGATGCGCTGGAAAAAATGGGTGTAACGATTACTCAGGATGAAAATTGTTACCTGATTGATGCTAAGGCTAAAAAAGCGGGCAAAGTTGTCCTACGCGAGTTTTCGGTGACTGCCACTGAAAATGCAATGATGCTGGCCGCCTCGCTACCTGGCACGACGCTTATTAAGCTAGCTGCTTGCGAGCCACACGTGCAGGATTTAGGGAAGTTTTTAATTGCGATGGGCGCTCAAATTAAAGGTCTGGGTACGCATACCTTGGAAATCAGTGGTAGTGAAAAGCTTACTGGCGCTATACATGAGATTATTCCTGATGCTAATGAAGCTGCAACTTTTTTAATTATGGGCGTAGCGACCAAGAGTCCCATTAAAGTTAAACATGCGCGAGTTGATGATTTAGATATTGTCTTGGAAAGACTGCGACAATTTGGCGCCGATTTTAAAATAGAGGAGGATGCTATTGAAGTTATTCCGAATGAAAATTTAGTCGCCGTTGAGAAAGTTGATACGCGAACTTATCCAGGCGTTCCTTCAGATGTCCAACAACCGCTGGGCGTTTTAGCTACCCAGGCTTTGGGTGAGACGCTAATTTTTGATACGATTTTCGAAGGACGCTTTAATTATTTAAGCGAACTGGAAAAAATGGGCGCTCGGGCTAAAGTTTTAAACCCGCATCAAGCCGTTATCACGGGACCAACGAAGTTAAAGGGGAGCGCGATTAAAAGTTTCGATTTGCGCGCCGGCGCCTCGCTGATTATTGCTGCCCTTTGCGCTAAGGGAACAACAACGATTGACGAAATTTATCAAGTCGATCGTGGCTACGAGCGAATTGAGCAGCGCCTAGCTTTACTCGGGGCTGAGATTAAACGGGTGGCAAGATAAATAGTAACTGGCAATCAGTAATCAGTAACCAATAAGATTGTATGGGAGAAGAATTTAAACACGGAGCAGGTGAGGTGGCTGAATTTAAAAATGAATTATAAGTAGAGCTTTATTTATTAGAAATTGATTCGAAATTCAAAATTCGAAATTCAAAATTCTTCAAGTAGTATGTTTATCAGAAAAATTGGAATCGATCTTGGCACGGCCAACACCTTGGTTTTTATTCCAGGGAAGGGTATTGTGATTAATGAACCATCCGTGGTGGCGGTTTCGCCGACGGAAAATATCGTTTTGGCGGTAGGAAATCAAGCCAGGGAAATGCTTGGCCGAACCCCGGATAATATTGTGGCATCCAGGCCGATGAAAGATGGCGTGATTGCAGATTACCGCGTGACTGAGGCGATGCTGCGTTATTTTATTAATAAAGTAATGGGCAAGATTCGCATTGTGCGCCCGGAGATTATGATTTCAATTCCAGCTGGCGTAACCTCAACTGAACGTCGCGCAGTAATTGACGCTGCGGTCAAGGCTGGGGCAAAATCGGCTTACGTTGTAAAAGAGCCACTCTTGGCAGCTATTGGGGCAGGGATTCCAATTCACAACGCGCAAGGTAATATGATTATCAACATTGGGGGTGGAACCTCTGAGATCGCGGTGATTTCCTTGGGCGGGATTGTGGCGGCTCACAGCGCCCGCGTAGGTGGCAATCGTTTTGACCAAGCCATCTCGGATTATATTAAACGAAAATACGGCTTAGCCATTGGCGACCGCACGGCCGAAGATATTAAAAAAGAAATTGGCAGTGCCATCGGGCAAGTTAAAGAAGAGCACATGGAAATTCGCGGACGCGATTTAATGGGCGGTTTGCCAAAGACCGTGAAGATTTCTTCTAATGAAATTACAGAAGCGCTGCAAGACGAACTGCGCGAAGTAATTAACGCCATTAAAAAAGTTTTTCAGGAAACCCCTCCAGAACTGGCAGCGGACATTATGGACAAAGGCATGATTCTTTCTGGCGGTGGGGCGCTGCTGCGAAATTTAGATCAGCTTATTACAAAAACCATCGGCGTGCCTTGTTACGTCGCTGATGATCCACTTTTTTGTGTCATCAAGGGGATTGGAATTGCCTTGGATAATTTGGAAGTGTACAAACGCACCATAATGCTTTCCAAATAGGTTTTTAATTTTCAATGATCAATGATTAATTTTCAGTCAATTTTTCAATGAAATAATTTTCAAATAACATTTAAAAAATTGGAAATTGTAAATTGATTGTAAATTGGAAATTGTAAATTAAAAATTTATGAAAATTGGTATCGACGCCTCGCGGGCGTTTTTAGAAAACCGAACTGGGATTGAAGAGTATGCTTACCAAGTCATTAAAAACCTGACCGTTGTTTTACATGATCAACAGGTTGTTTTGTACGTGCGAAAATCTGCTACCAACCTAGGGACTAAGTCCCCAAATGGGGACTTAGTCCCTAGGTTGGATTTCGAACTTCCTAAAAGTTGGAAAATAAAAATTATTAAGTGGCCATTTTTTGGACCCAGGCTGGTCTTTCCTTGGAGATGCTTTTTCACCCTGTCGACGTTTTATTTATCCCAGCGCACACTGTGCCTATCGTTCACGCTAAAAAGACAATCGTAACAATTCACGGCCTAGAATACGAGTTTTGTCCACAGGCTTATTCTTTTTGGGAACGATTGTATATGAAAGTTTCTATTAAAAAATCTTGCCGTTGGGCAAGTAGGATTATTTCAGTTTCGGAAAATACAAAAAAAGATTTGATGAAATTGTATGGCGTTGCTGAAAATAAGATAAAAGTTATTTATGAGGGCTGTAACAATAATTTTGAATTTCGAATTTCGAATTTCGAATCAAATCAAAATGATAAAAATTCTAAAATTAAAACATTGGAGTTTCATTCAAAATTCAAAATTCAAAATTCAAAATTCCTCTTGTTCCTCGGCCGCATCGAAGAGCGGAAAAATATTGGCAATATTATCAAGGCTTTTGAAATTTTAAAAGAAAAATACGAAATTCCTCATAAATTAGTTTTGGCAGGAAAACAAGGTTTTGGATTTGAGAAAATCCAAAACAAGATACAAGAAACAAGATACAATAACCAAATCATTTCGTTGGGTTTTGTTTCTGAGCAGGAAAAATGGGAACTTTTGAAAAAGGCCGAAGTGTTTGTTTTTCCGACGCAGTATGAAGGTTTTGGCATTCCAATTTTGGAAGCGCAAAGCGTTGGTTGCCCATTGGTGGCTTCAAGTAATTCCTCTATAGTAGAAGTTGCTGAAAGTAGCGCCCTTTTGGTTAATCCTCAGAGTCCCGAAGAAATTGCCGAAGCAATCTATAAAATAATCTCAAATCAACCTTTCAAAAAAGACCTTATCGAGAAAGGCCACGAAAATGTCCAAAGATTTTCTTGGGAAAAATGCGCAAGGGAAGTGAGGGCAATATTAATGAAATGATATTAAAGTTTTTCAATTATTTTTAAGATTTTATTTTTCAATTTTGGTAAATCTTTCTGGGTTGTATCCCAAATTCTTTTCATTACAATTCCAAAATATTCATGAGTAAGCATATCTCGCATACCAGCCATTTGTTTCCAGGGAATTTCCGGGTATTCCTTCCTAATTTTAAGTGGAATATTTTTAGTTGCCTCACCAATAATTTCAAACCGTCGCATAACAGCATCTTGGGTTACGTTGTTTTCGAGAAATTGATTGTAGTCCAATTTTTCGGTATATTCTTCAATGAGCTGGATACTTTCAAAAATATCCGTAAGAAAAAGTTTAGGATTTCTTTTCATATATTTCTTGTTTATCCCTTAAGACCCGTTCTTTTATTAGAGGTCTAATTGCATCATATTCAACAAGATCAACTTCTCTGCCAAGTTTATCTTCCAATTCAACTTTAAGTCCTGCCATATCCAAAAAAGTTTTGCTTTTAGGCATTTTCACTAATAAGTCAACGTCACTATTTTTTGTCTCTTCGCCTCTGGCAAACGAACCAAAAATAGCCGCCTTGAGGACTCCTTGGCGCTTTAAGATGGGGATTATTTTATTTTTGATGGTTAGTGTGGTCATGGCTATATTCTAGCAAGAGATTTAAAAATCGGCAATTCTATGGAAAACCAGCCCAGTATTGAGCTTATTAATCCGATAATAATGAGACAAGCTTTTTGAGGGCATTTTTATTACTCTCGTATTTTAGCAATGCAAGTGATTCTTCTATAGTACACCATTTCATATCGGTGTGTTCATAAGAAATTTCAACATCAATATTTGGTGCAACTTGAATTCCAAAAACATATTCTTTTAAGGTTCCGCATTCAATAGTATCGAACTCAAAATAATAAACATCATCAAGGATGCGCAAATAGTCAATAATGCCAGTTTCTTCTTGTAGTTCACGGTTTACGGCCTGAATTAAATTCTCTCCAGCTTCAACACCGCCCGTAACTGGTTGCCAGAAACCTCCTCTTTGCTCATTCCGCTTTAACATTAAGAATAGAAGTTTAGTGTCAACGATTTTAAATACAATTATTTCAACTTGCGTTGTTCTTTGTTTTTCTTGCATATTTTTGCGTTGGAATTAGAATTTGAGTCTAGTTTATGACGGTCCTTGACTGAGTTTTTCTTACCTGGGTCTTTTTATATCTCGTACTTCTGCCTTGGCCTATTCTTTCTATTTTTTTTAACTTTAATAATACCTCCAAAGCTTGCTTGACAGTTGGCCGGGGAATATTCGTTTCACTGACAAGCTCGCCCGTGCTGGTAATTTCAATCTGCTCAAAAAACTTCCAAATTGCAAGTTGTTTTTCTGATAGCAATTTTTCAATATTTTCTTTTGACAGCAGTTCAGCCGCAGTTTGCGATTGCTGCAACAAAATTGTAAGGAAAAACTCTAGCCAAGGTGTGATACTTTCAACTCTCGTTTGAAAAGTTTTTTGACTACGTCTAAGGGCGAGATAGTAGGCTGTTTTATTATCCTCTACTAATTTTTCATGTGAAACATACGGCATGTATAAATATCCAGTTTGAAGCAATAGTAGATTTGTCAAAACTCGTGAAATTCTGCCGTTGCCATCTTGAAAAGGATGAATTGTCAAAAATTCAACCAAGAAATTTGCGATTACGAGCAACGGATGATATTTTCTTTCAGCCAGCAGAAAATTCGTTGACTCAATGAGTTCAAGCATTTCCTTGGGTGTTAGATATGGAGAAGTTGGGTTGAAAATTATCCCAACTTCTTTACCTGCCTGATCATATGCAGCAACTTTATTTTCACCAAACTTGTAATCACCCAGGTGTCCTTGATCTTTGTCTGAATATTTCAGGAGTTCTTTGTGAAAATGTTTAATTGAACCCTCACTGAATTTCAAACGCTCCCACGAATCAAAAATATTTTCCAGTAATTCATAATATCCTTTGACTTCTTGCTTATCACGGTCAGCAAATTTTTGAATATTAATTCCTCGCATAACTTTTTCAATATCCTCATCGGAAAGCATCGCGCCTTCAATACGCGTAGATGCACCAGTTGAGGTTATCAAAACGGATCGCTTGAGGCGACCAAGAATTTGCGGATTCAGCTTGGCTCCAGACACCCAATTGCCTTTCAATTCATCAATCTTGGCGATTTTTGAAATTATTTCAGCTGGGATGTTTTCGAGTCTTTTTGTGAATTTACTTGCAACATTATTGTTTTTTTGCTTTATCTTAGCCATAATTTTTGGATATATTAACTACATCCAATTATATCCAATTAATCTATTTTCGTCAAATCAAAGTTTGGTCAAAGATGGTATCTGTCCGCTTAATTACGTCTGGATGCGGGTCAGGTGAATTGATAAACTTAGTCTAGGACCATCCTCGACTGAGATTTCTTCTAGTGATTTATCTTTTTTGGATACCGCAGCGTTCCGTCGCCATCGAAAAATATTATCTTTTTTGTGATCATATTTTTTGATTTAACAAAATTTTTCCATGATAAGTTTGGCTGAGGTCATTTTCCGGCAGTTCATTTTCTATCAACCCCTGAATCATCTCAGCATTCCAGGTAGTTGACCAATTTTGGGACACCCACATCACGCCTTCTTTAATGCTGATCAGATTTAATTTTCGTAGTAATTGTGAATCGGCAAAAATTTCTGGAAATTTTGATTTCAAAATTGGCAGTAAATGATAAAAGTTTTTTCCTTTAAATTTGGGAAAATCTTTTGTGCCTTCAACGTATTGCTGGGGGTTGTCGATAAAACCGAGTAATGAATTTAGTGCTCTGACTTTTGGTGCTTTGAGTGATGAATCAAAATCTAGTAATGCAGTTAAATTTGTTCCTTCATGCAGGATATTGCCCATGTGTGTGTCGGTATGAACAAAAACCGATTCGCAGCTATCAAAAATAGCAATATATTTTTTAAAATATGCTTCGATTTTATCAATGTCCGCTGGTGCACATAATTTTTCAGTTCTAATTTTAGAAATATGTTTATCAAATTCTTTGGTGAGAAATTCTGCATAAGTTGCACTTGATTCACGGCCATCGAGTGTGACCCAGCCAAAATCGGAAAATTGAATTTCAAAAAGTTTTTTCACAACTTCTAATACTTGCTCGAAAATAATTTCTCGCTCTTGCTCACTCATCTCAAGAATATCATCCATGAGCATTGTGCCTTTTGACCGTTCCATTACTAAAACCTCGAAAGGCGTTTTCTCAAAATTATCATAAGCTAATACATTAACCACGGGTAGCTGTGTGCCAAATCGATCAGAAACAATTTTGTTGGCCAAGTAATCAGGATGTCCATTTTTTTGATTCAGTTTTATTGCCAAATTGTTGGTTATGTAAGTCGCATTCATATTGCCAGCACCTGCCTCAACGATTTCATCAATAGTTGGTAAATTTGTAATACTTAGTGCCTGCAATGCATCCAGAACTTGCTCGCGCGTAAATTTAGAGACGCGTTCTTTGTACTGCTGGGCGATTTCGTTTTGATATTCATCCGAATCAATATATTTCTGGGCTTCGTTGTTTTCTGTAGCGTTTGACATGTTTTCCATATTTATAAAAGTTTTCGTAGTGCTAACGGAGAAAAATCCATATCACACTCCCTAATTAATAAAAAACAAATTTTCTGTCCCCTTAAAACCACCAAAAGCTTGAAATTACCACCTGATAAAAAATTTATTTCGCACAACGTATCGGCATTATCTGAAGTTTTTGTGTAGTGAAACGGAACAAAAATTTGGGTGGAAATTGACAAAAAAATAAAAAATTATAAAAAGTTGCTAATCAATTGAAGAACGAAACCAACTATTAACAGGCACAAACCAAGAGCACTGTAACAATCATATTTTTTGGCTTTCGCTTTTTCTTCCTGATTATCACTTTCAATAATGAGGAATCCATGCCCATCTCTGTCAATTTTTGCAGGAAGGCCAAAAATAAATATTAAAACTGCTCCTAAAATGTCTAATATTAACCCCAAACTATTTACTATGTTACTATTCATATTTTTTATTTTTTCGTAAATTGTAGCCAGATATGCCGTGTTGTCGGATGTAAAAAATAATTTTAAAATTTTTGTTCCTTTTTATAGGCTTCGTATCTTCTGATGAATTCATCAACATCATCTTTGTGAATTTTAACATCATGGTAAATACCTGGATCTCCCGTAATGCGAAGATCTTTCCCTAAATTTGGACAGTCACAGCTTTCATCGCCGAAAGCGTAAGTAACGCCATACTGACACTGTTTATTAAGAAGTTTCCTTGACACATCGCCAAATTTAACGAAGCCGTCTCTATCTGCTTCAAAAGTCGGTTTCTGCTCGAATGGTTTTTCTTTGAACGCCATATGGTTATAGTTAAAAATTTTAAAATTATTTTTTATTTCCGATAACGTTTATGAATATGCGAAGTTTTTGTGCAGTGAAACGGAACAAAAATTTGGGGGAAACTAAAATTTAAAATTTATTTTTTATTCCCCATAGCAACATAATCTACAATTATTTTGAAAAAAATCAGCTGGACAATGTAATGAATAATAATTGTGATAGCTAATGATGACGCAATGTCTCCAGGCATCATGCTCAACCTTTCTGCTAAACATTCCTTTGTAAATATTTTTCCTTCATCATCATTCATCCAGCTTAAACTCTCATTATAATATGGAAAGCATTTTTCAACTGGCATTACCTCAGAAATAACTAGGGCACGAAAGGAAAGGGCTAGAAAAATGACATATGCAACTATCAATGCACGGAACCACCATTTTTTAAACAGCAGCCCGTGTCGCTCTTTGTTAAAAAATGGGAAGATGATTTTTTTCAAAATGTTCATAGTGATTATGTTTTAATTAGTTAAAAAATAAATTTTAAATTTTAGTTTCCCCGCATATTCATTGTTAGGCGATGTTTTATTTTTCTTTTATTACTTCTATATAAGCAAAACAAGGGCTGTCATTATAATTGTTGATTTCATATATCAAAACATAGCGTTCTTCAGTTCCTCTATTTATTTCTTCATAATCCACGCCAGACTCATTTGTGGCAACAATTTTCAGTCTATGTTTTGGTGGCAGATTATTTTTAGAATATTGACCGCCATTCAATACGCCACTGCTACGCGGGAATATCATTATACTGTCCAAAACATCAAGTCCTTGTTTTGCTGGATGTTGTTGTGCGTGGAATGGAAGTTTTCTCCTTTTCATAGTAATAAAAGAAAAATAAAATTTCGCCTAACGTTACTCACATGCGAAGTTCGTTTGAAACGTAGTGAAAACGAATTTGGGTGGAGGCTTTCGGAGAAAACCGAAACCGCATGTGAGTTGTTGTGCGACAGTTTGTTTTTTCTTTTCATTCCTCAGCAGAGGAATAGCATTTCTGTAATGAATTAATTGAATTTGCGTTTTGAAAAATGAAAGAGGGGTTAGGGGTGAATTTCATTTTTCAAAACTCCTTATTGCTTTTATCTATTTCAATTTGATATAAAAATTTTCCTGCTAAAAATAGGAGTACAAAAACAATACATGTACCAACTATGCCAGCAATTGAGGCTCCTATAATCTCACTATGAATTGCTGGTACTTGATAATCTGGCATAATGCTGGCGAATAACTGCTGTCCTTTATCTAAGAATCCTTGCTCTTCAGCAATTTTTTCAAGACCATCAGGCGACGAAGATGCAAATAATGATAATGCTCCACCAATCATGATAGAGATAATAAATACGATGCCCCACTTATTATTCTTCATATGCTTTTTCCTTATTAAAAATTTCTAGTTTATAATTCTTTTTTATCAATATTGATAAAATTACAACTGTTATGACTCCTTCCATGAATCCAATTGCAATATGCGTAAGTGTCATAGCCGGCAAGACAACCGCTAGCGCTTTTGTTCCAGAAAGTGCAATCTCAATTGAAGTGGCGATAGCAGCAAAAACGACTGAAAGCCAAGCAGCCACAAAAGCGCTTTTCAAAAATACTTTTTTGATATCTTTGGCGTTTTTGGTTAGAAATTTGAAATAGTAATATCCACCGAGTGCACCAAAAACAGCCATATTAAAAATGTTTGCCCCAAGTGCTAATACTCCACCATCTCCAAACGCAAAAGATTGGACTGACAGCACTGCTGCCATAACAAGTATCGCTTCAAATGGACCAAGTATTAAAGCTGCAAGCACACCGCCAAGCAGATGTCCCGATGTTCCATTGCTCACTGGAAAATTAACCATTTGTGCAGAAAAAATGAGTGAACCGATTGTTGCCATTTTCCACATTTTTTCTTTTCCATATTTCGTCAACTTATTTTGAAAACTCATTTCACTTCCACCCCCACCAAAGTCAGGAAATGTTGCCAACCTTGCCTTTAAAACTGGAACTTTTTCCAAAAAAGCAGACCGCACTTTTTTTATCGCAAACCCGACCGCAACGACAGCTGCCCCCATAAGACTTCCAGCTGTGTCATTATTCAAGAAACCATCTGGTATATGCATAAATTTATAAATTATATATTAGATTATTTTCATTATAACATTTTTCTGCTTCCCCAAAAAGCAGAAAAACTCCTTTTACCCCTAGTTAAATAAATAATTCAATTTATTCATTACAGAAATGCGTCCGCCGTAGGCGAAAAGAAAAAGCAAATTTCGCACAACTCGTTTATATGCGAACCTTTTGTTAGTAAATGTGCCAAATGTTGTAGATTATGCGAACTTTTAGTATAATATAATTAAACTAAATTATGAATAAAATATAGCAAATTTTCTATGGATCTGCAAGAGTTATTGCAAAAAATTGCCAGTGAATTGAAATTAAGAAATTACAGCAACAGAACAATTGAAAGCTATGTTGCATGCCTAAGGGAATATTTTAAATATATCAAAATCATAAAACGTGAGCCGGAAATTGATCTGATAAAAAAATATCTTCTAGAAAAATATGAAAAAGGGAAGTCTTCACAAACGATAAATGTCCATCTGCAAGCCATTAAATATTTTTATAGGGAGATTTTCAAAAACAACGCCGAGTTAGATATCGGATTTGCCAAGACCGCCAGTAAATTACCAATTGTTCTTTCCAGGGATGAAATTGCCAGAATAATAAATTCAATCACGAACCCAAAGCACAAATTGTTGATTTCGCTTTCATATGGCGCGGGTTTTCGTGTGAGTGAAGTGGTAAATTTGAAAATCAAAGACATTAATTTCGATGAGTTAGTCGCTCATATCAAGGGAGCCAAGGGGAACAAAGACAGGATTACAATCTTTTCGGAAAAAATAAAAGATGATTTGTTATTATTAGTTAAAAATAGGGATATTGGCGCTTATGTTTTTGAGAGTAATCGCGGGGATAAGTTGGATGAGCGCACAGCACAAAAAGTTTTTGAAAAAGCTTTGAAAAAGGCCGGAATTAAAAAAGAGGCTTCATTTCACTGTCTTCGTCATTCTTTTGCCACCCATTTGCTGGAAAACGGGGTGGATGTTCGCTATGTGCAGGAATTGCTCGGTCATGCTAATATAAGGACAACTCAAATTTACACGAAAGTTACCAACCCCGCCTTGAGAAATATCAAAAGTCCGTTTTGAATTTTAAAAACAATATGGAAAATAAAAAACTAAAAGTGGCTTTGCTACACGATTTTTTGCTTTATCCGGGCGGAGCTGAGCGGGTTTTGAAGGTGCTTTCCGAGATGTTTCCCGAGGCGCCGATTTATACGCTTCTTTATAATGAGGAGAAAATGGTGGGGATGTTTTCGGGCAAGGACATTCGGCCGTCGTATTTGCAAAAATTTCCGAAATTTCTCAAAAAGCACCATCAGTGGCTAATCCCATTTTTCCCCGTGGTGCCGGAAACGTTTGATTTGCGCGAATATGACTTGGTGATTTCTTCTTCTGGGGCCTGGATGAAGGGGATTGTGACGAAAATGAGCACCACGCACATCGCTTATTTGCATAGCCCAATGCGGTTTGTTTGGGATATGAATGACCGCTATGTCCGCGAAATTAAACAAAAAAGATTATCTTTTTTAGCCAGATTCTTTTTTAGTTATCTGCGAATTTGGGACCGCCTAGCTGGCGATCGCCCTGACTACCTGATTGCTAATTCAGGCTATACCCAAAAGCGGATTGAGAAATATTACCGGAGGGAGGCGACGGTGATATATCCACCCGTGAATAATAATTTCGAATTTCGAATTTCGAATTTCGAATCAAATCAGAATGAAAAAAATTCTAAAATTAAATCATTGGAAATTAATTCAAAATTCAAAATTCAAAATTCAAAATTTTTCTTAGTCGTTTCCCGCCTGTCGCCTTATAAAAAAGTCGACGTTGTAGTCGAGGCCTTTAATAAGTTAGGCTTGCCTTTAGTTGTAATTGGACAAGGTCAGCAGGAGAAGCAGCTTAGAAAGATTGCAAAGAGTAATGTGCAGATTTTAGGTTGGCAACCTGATGAGGTGACAAGGCAGTATTACGAAAAGGCGAGAGGCTTTATTTTTTCGGCAGAAGATGATTTTGGAATTACAGCAGTCGAGGCGATGAACTTTGGGGTGCCGGTGATTGCATATCGCAAAGGTGGCGCGCTAGAAACTGTACAGGAAGGTATTACTGGCGAATTTTTTGATGCCCAAACTCCCGAAGTTTTGGCCGACGGCGTGCGCAGATTTTTGGACAATGAAAAAAACTATGATAAAGAAATAATTAAAAAAAGAGGGGCGGAGTTTGGTAGGGAAAGGTTTGAGAAGGAATTTAGGGAATTTATTAAGCAAAAAACAAATTTGAAATTTTAAATTTGAAGTTTTAAATCAAATCTAAATGAAAAAATGTTTAAAAATTTATCATTAAGAAATTAAAAGTAATATTGTCATCGCGAGAATTTATGTACTCATAAATTCGTGGCGATCCAGGATTTTATAACGCCCTGGATTGCTTCGGATGATTACATCCTCGCAAAGACATAAGTAGTTAGGATTTCGGATTTTGAACTTTATTGTCAGCCAGAGGCTGATCACCCTCTGGGTGAGAAATTAGGATTTAAGATTTAGGATTTTTTACGTTCGTAGATTCGTATTAATTTCGTAGTTTCGTATCGGTCTATGATATTTGTAGGCAACAAAAAAACAGTTTCGTTTTTGCAGAAATCGCTTGAAAAAGGTGCACTTAATCATGCCTATATTTTTTCAGGGCCCCAAGGTGTGGGGAAAACGACGCTGGCGAAAATTTTTGCGCAGGCGGCGATTGCTGGTGGGGAAATGAATTTGGCGATAGAGGTTGAGGATAAGCAAGCGCTATTGGATTTAATTTTGATTGAACCGGAAACGGTTGAGAAAAAAGAGGTTATTAAAACGCGAGATATTTCGATTGAGGCGATTCGGCAGGCTCAACAAAAACTCAGTCTTTATCCGTATCACGGAAAATATAAAGTGTTGATTGTGAAAGATGCGCATCGAATGAATAATCCAGCCCAAAATGCACTGTTGAAATTATTAGAAGAACCAAATCAAACTTCAATTTTAATTTTAGTGACGAGCGAATTGGACAAGATCTTGCCGACCGTCCAATCGCGCTGCGAAAAGCTTAATTTTTCTTTAGTAAATCAGGTTGAGCTGACGCAAGCTTTTGGCGGAGAAATTAATTTTGCAAGCGATATTCCGACGCTGGCGATGGGTCGACCGGCGCTGGCGAGTCTCATGCTGGCTAAACCTGAAATCTTGGAAGCGCGCCGGCAACAAAAACAACAGTTGGAAAAATTAAGAGCAGACACGCTGGGCGAAAGGTTACAACTAGCTGAGGAATTTTCAAAGGATACAAAAAAAACGCTGGAAATTTTTAACGCTTGGATTTGGCTTTTGCGAATTGATGCGCTCTCCAACGCCGACGAGCAGGTGCGGAATAATTTATATGAGGTAATTAAAAAGATCCAGGAAAGTATGACGCTCCTAAAAAGTACTAACGCAAATGGCCGATTATTGTTAGAAGTTTTGTTTATTGATATCTAATTTTTTAGATGTTAGTTTACTGACTATCCCCACTAAAATACCTGCCCGAAATGCAATATCGTTGCAGGCGGGCTAATCTTATACTAATATACTAATAAAATTCAAAGATTCGTATATTAGTAATTGATTCGTAAATTAGTGGGTCGGTGTGAAAAATAAAAAGCATATGTTGTCACCAAAAAAAAGATATCTCCAAAATTGCACCGGTGCTCATTTGAAAAATGAGAAACGCGACGGCGAAGAAAGTCCACTTGGCAAAATTTTTGCGAGGGTACTTTTCTATATTTTGCTGGTTTGTTTTTTAGCCGTGACGGGTTACGTTTTGTTTTTCTCAACTTATCTGAAAATTTCAAAATTGGTAATTGTCGGCAACAGCGAACTAAGCGTTGAAGAAATTAAAAAGGTTATTGGTGATCAGCAACAGGGAAAAATTTTAAAAATAATCCCTAAGGATAACTTCCTATTGACGCGCAGGAGCGTAGTTGAAAAATTACTCGCTGGGCAGTTTCGAAAAATAAAAAGTGTTTCGGTCGTAAAAAAATTTCCTGATACTTTGGAAATTAATTTGCAGGAGCGAAAGGCCCTCTTGGTTTTTTGTAGTGGTGGGCGTTGTTTTTTGATCGATGAAAATGGGGTGGCGTACAGCGAAGCTGATTTTAATTCGCCAGAACTGACTCAAAATCATTTGATTGAAATCTCAGACAACAGTTCGGAAGCGGTTAAGCTCGGCGATGAAATTCTTGATCAAAATTATATTCAATACGTTTCAACCCTAAAGGAGGCGCTTGGGCGGATTAATCTTGCAATTGAAAATGATTTTTCGACGCCTTCGCTAATGGCGGATGAAGTTAGCGTAAGAGTTACCCAAGGTGGCGAGTTATATTTTTCAACTCAATTTCCGCTCGAGAGCGCCGTTAAGACGCTAGCGATTATTTTAAAAAAAGAACCGCTGAAAACTCAGCAACCAGATTTAGCCTATATCGACTTACGTACCGAAAACAAGGTCTTTTATCGGCTCAATAATCAGCCAGCCGCAGAAAATGCTAATAACCAGGCTACGGATAAAAGTAAAGCTGTGGATAACTAATAGTTGCCTGGCATGGGTTATAATGTTAGAATAACACTAAGAGCTAGAAGTTAAAAAATTATTTTTTATGCTATGATAAAAATATGAGTAATAATGAAAGGATAACTGAAAAAATTATTTTAAAAAAACTTGAAAAAGCGGGTTTTATTGAGGCTAAGGATTTTTCAATAGAAGAACAAAAAAGTCAAAATCCAACCATCGATAAATTGCTTCGAAGTGCCAGCAAATCCGGTAGTGGGGCTGGTAAACCAGAATTCATTATTACTAAAAAAGACAATAAGGATTTTGTAATAGTAATTGAATGTAAAGCTAATAGTAAACATCATCAATCAAAAGATCTTAATTTGTATAAAGATTATGCTGTTGATGGAGCCTTGCTTTACGCGAGTTATTTGTCCCGAGAATTTAATGTGATTGCAATTGGCGCAAGTGGTCAAACGGAGGATGATTTAAAAGTAAATACCTTTCTTCATCCAAAAGGTGTGCAAAAAGCGAGTGTACTTTGCGATGAAAATGATCAGCCAATTGAAGATATTATTATTTGGGAGAGGTATCTTGAGCGAGCAACTTTTGATCCTATTTTAGCGAAATCACGTCATAGTGATCTAATGAAATTTTCTCGGGAGCTCCATAACTATATGCGAGATTATGCTAAAATCACTGAAGCCCAAAAACCTCTTTTAGTCAGCGGAATTTTATTGGCTTTAATGGATAAGGGCTTTGAGGTTGCCTATAAGAAATATGAAGGCATTGAACTGGCGAGTGAAACTTTTAATTCAATAAAAAAAGTTATTGAAAAAGCGGAGTTAGGAGATACTCATGAAACAAAGAAAAAAGCTGTGATTAATGCATTTAGTTTTATTCCGCATCATCCAGAATTGCAAAAAATAGATCAAAAGAAAAATGAATCGCCACTTCTGCATATTGTCGATGATTTATATATCCATGTACGACCTTTTACTAAAGAGCATTATGATTTTGATATCATTGGAAATTTTTATGGCGAGTTTATCCGTTATACTGGTGGAGATGGAAAAGGTCTCGGAATTGTACTGACTCCAAAGCATATTACTGATTTGTTTGCTGAGCTTGCTAAGCTGGATAAAAATTCAGTAATTTTAGATATTTGCTGTGGTACGGGCGGATTTCTGATTTCAGCAATGAAAAAAATGACTGAGAATGTTAGTGCAGATGAAAAGAAAAAGATTTTGGAAAATTCTCTAATTGGAATTGAGCAAGAACCTCAAATGTTTGCGCTAGCGGTTTCAAATATGATTCTACGCGGTGATGGAAAGACTAACTTATATCAGGGATCTTGCTTTGATGAAAGTCTTTTTGAAAAAATTAAAAATAAGGCCAGTGTTGGTTTTATGAATCCACCTTATTCTCAGAAGGGTGATAACTTGCATGAATGGGATTTTATTATTCGGATGCTTGAAGGTTTAACTAAAAATTCAACCGGGATTGTTATTGTTCCCATGTCACTTGCTATTGATACAAAACATCCACTTAGAGAAAAATTATTAAAAGAGCATCGGCTTGAGGCGGTAATGAGTATGCCAGATGATTTATTTTATCCTATTGGCACAGTTACTTGTATTATGGTTTTCACGGCCCATACTCCGCACGGCAGTGACCCATGTCATGAAACTTGGTTTGGGTATTGGAAGAATGATGGATTTAGGAAAGATAAAATACAAGGAAGAATTCCAACGGAGGCTTGGCCGGATATTCGTCGAAATTGGCTTTCTATGTATCGTCGTGAGAGTGTAGTTGGCAGTAGTGTTTGGAAGAAAGTTTTAAAAGAAGATGAATGGTGCGCAGAGGCTTATCTTGAAACAGATTTTTTAAAGCTTAGAAAAATAAATTTTATTAAAGATTCTATAAAGATGGCTTCTTTTCTATTTCAAAATGGGAAAAGTGAGATGGCGGAGTTTTTATTAAGAAACAAGGATTCCGAGAAACAACTAAGAGAATTAAAATCTGAGCAGTGGCAGTGGTTTAATCTGGGTGATTTATTCACTTTTGAAAAAGGTGAAAGGTTAACTAAACCAGATAGAATTACTGGTAATATCCCGCTAGTAACTGCTGGCGAAAATAACAATGGCGTCTCAGAAAACATTTCACTTGAGGTTTTTAATAAAAAGAAGAAGATTTTTGGAAATAAGATAACAATTGATATGTTTTTTAATGTTTTTTATCATGATTATAACTATTTTAGTGATGATAATGTTCACACTCTTTTACCGGTTGGTTTTACGTTAAATAAATATAGTGCTTCGTTTTTAATAACTATTTTAAGTGAATTAAAATATAAATACGCTTATGGCAGGCAAGTGAGACTTATGCGCCTGCCTCTTGAAAAAATTAAACTTCCTGTTGATGAAGCTGGAAATCCTGATTGGCAGTTTATGGAGAACTATATTAAAGCACTTCCATATTCAGCGGAAATTTAAAAATAGAAAAAAGCCTTCTCAACTCGAGAAGGCTTTTTTTAACGGCTGGTTTTTACTGAACTAGATAATTTTCAGGCACATAGTAAATTAAAATTGATTTGCCAATTTGGGCAACTGGCTTAAAATTTTGAGTCCAGCGATAACTATCCTCGCTGGTTTTTTTACTGTCATAAATACTGCCCATCAGGAAGTTTTCGGAAATGGCGTACCAACCAGGCTGGACTGGACGCATACTGTCCCACCATTGCACATATTTAGCGCCAAGTAGTAGTTTTGGATTACCGCCCCCGAAATAATCAACGTGAATTTTATCGATTTCAGGATGCTGGTCTAGCCAAATTTTTAAGCGTTTTAAATCTTGGCCCCAGTCCGTATTTGAATCCGTGACGTAATTGTAACCGTTTTTACTGCCACCAATTGATTCGTTAAAATAAGAAGTATAACTCGGATACGCAAAAACCGTGGCGCCAATTTGCCATAAAACTAAAAGGGAAACGGCAATCGCTAAGATGTGATGGTTCTTAGATTTTTTGGTGTGGGTAAATTCAAAAACTTTTTTTGCGATTAGCAAATACGCAAAGGGCAGGATTGGGAAGAGATGGCGAAAGCCAATGTTAAGGCCACCTTGAATACTTAAATAAGCGTAGAGAATGATGAAAGCAAATAAGGAATATTCAACGACGGATTTACGTAGAAAGTTGGCAAGCTTGCTTTTAATTTTTTTAAATTGTAGGGAAGATTTTATGATTTGCTTAAACGTATAACCAAGGGCGAAAAGGGCCAAGAATAAAAACGGGAGAGTCTCTTTAATTAAAAAGACAGTTGGGAAATAAGCGGTAAAACCGTTACCAACCTTGCCCATAAAGTAAGCCCCATTGCCTCCGACGACGCGCTTAACCATCCAGGCTGGCCCAAAAGCGTAAGTGGCCCACGGACGAGTCAGGCTGGAGTTATTTAAGCTATGGAGAACTTGATTAGTAATCGTTGCTTTTGGATTAGCGTCTTCGACGGCAAAGAAAAAATCAATAGTTTTCCCGAAAGTTTCTTTCGGCATCGCAAAGCTATTGGCTTTATAGACAAACCAAATCACGATAGCCGCTACCGCAAAAGCTCCTAGGGCTTTTAAGAGATAACTACCTAAACTAGCTAGGCGAGTTCTCCAGTTATTTTCTCCGTCGCGATTATTTTTAGCTAAGCTGTAAATAATTAAAGCGAGCCCAAAAATTGGGAGCGCTACGATAGAAGAAAATTTGCTAACCAATAAGAGGCCTAGGAAAAAACCACCCAAGAGGATATTTTTCCCAGAAGGATTTTTCAGGAATTTTAAGAAATAATAAAAAGCGAAAGTTAGGAAAGCCGCGACGCCTAAGTCGGTAGTGACGAAATGATTGTGGCCCAAGATATTAGGATCAAAAGCGTAAAGGGCGAGCGCGAAAATTCCAGCGGAAGTTCCCGCCATTTCTTTACCCCATTTAAAAAGAAAGAGACCTAGTAGGATAGAAAGCAAAACAATCGGCAAGCGAGACCAGAAAATAATTTGATCAGCGTTGTTGCCAGCTTCATAAAGTAAATGCCTACCAGCAGCCCACTGACCTTCATCCCACATATTAGGAAGCTCCCCAGTCCAAAAAGGTTGAGTGGTATCAAAATTTAAATGCAGAAAAAGCAGTGGCAGGCCAGCCAGGTCCTTAATAAGTGGGGGATGTTCTGGATTAAGCCGCGTGTCATGCTGAGAAACGTAACTATAGCCCGCTGGAATATGCGCTACTTCGTCAAAAGTCGCGCTATCATTATTGGCATTTAAAATTGAGACAACCGCAAAGAAAGTGAGGATGCCCGCGACAATGAGCTTGGAGTGTTTAGTTAAGAATTTTTCCATAGATTTGTTTGTTTTTATTTAGGCTTAATTATGTTTAATCATGGCGTGTGTCATTCTGAGCGAAGTGAGTCCGACCAAGGGGAGGATGAACGCAGTCGAAGAATCTGAGTCATTTGTAATTTAATGCAGATCCCTGCCTACCTGCCTATCGGCAGACAGGCTTCGACTGCTCTTTGTTGGTTCAAAGTCTCTGACTTGAACCACGTCATTCTTATTTGAATTCTTATTTAAATTTGATTAGTTATTAAATTTAAGAACCTTTTCGGGTTCAGGTCGGAGACGCTGAACCAACATAGGTCTCCAAATTTATTAAGGCTTAAATTCAATAAATAAATCAACGTTCTGTTTTCCGTGTTCGTACATTTTTAAATTTGGAAATTTTTCTTGAACCTGTTTAATGAGTTCAGCTTTTGGATCAGGCAGCAGAATAACAAAGTTATTTGTCTGAGGGGCGATAAAGTCTAGGTGGCTTGGCCAAGTATAGAAAATATTTTTTGTGTCATGACTAATAAATTGCTGGGGTCGCAAAGTGTATTCATCAGCTAGGATATATTTTTCAGTGGAACTGTCTAAGCTATTAGTCCAATAAGCCGCATCAGTAAGGTTCGCATCAAAAGCTTCTTTTTGTTTCGGATTGTTTGCAAAAAAGAAGAAATATTTAACCGTGTCGAAAATCGCAATAAAACCAAAGGCGAAAATAAGCATTGAAATAACTAAGATTTTAAAAGAATGTCCGAAGGAGTTTATTTTTCGAATAATCCATAAAAAGGGTAAGGTCGCAATCAACATAACTACTGGAATTGTTCCAATTGCGCGGAGGGCTTGGGGATTTCCTTCAGCTGCTAAAAACTCCGGAATTAATAAGGTAAAAAACCAAGCTAGAATCAAAACATAGACTTCTAATTTTTTGTCACGGACGCCTTTTCTGAAGCGGTTCCAAAGTAAATGAAAAAATTTGCTGAAAATATAAATCAGCCCAATTAGGAAAGCAACTCCTGTAATGGGATTAAGAATTGGATAGGGTGGGTAGTTTTGACGCATATTCTGATCACCCCAGAAATTATATTTCGCCAAGGATAGTCCAAAAGTTTTCCCCAGCAGTGGTAACAGATGCCCTTGGTTAGTAGCAGGATTTAGAATTGAAATTTCACTGGTGCGCGAGGCGTAATGCTGCGGATTCCAATAAAAAAAGTCCAGCAGCATCGGTGCGGAAGTTATAAGCATGGCGATGATAAAAACTAACGTGTGTTTCCAAAAATTTTTCAAAAAGTTTTCACGCGTGATAAGCAAAGAAATAAAAAGCATAATTAAAACCAAAGGCGAAACCCGAAAGGCAATATAGGTATGGAGGCCTAAACCATAAATGAGGCCAGCGAAAATAAAATCGTGCAGTTTTTTAGTGCGCAGTCCGCGGTAAAGAAAGTAAAAAGCAAAAGTTAAAATAAAAGGTACCATTACGGCGCGAAAACCAATCCGCGAAAAGTTAATCGCCCAATAAGCAAAGGTTGTTAGCCAAGCGCCAATTAAGCCTGCTAAATAAGTTCCAAAAAGTTCGCTTCCCAGCAGGAATACGCCTAAGACGGTCAAAGTTCCAAAAATATTCGACCAAAGACGAAGTGCTGCGATATTATCGCCGAAAACTTTTAAGGATAAGGCCTGGAGGTTAATGAAAAGTCCTTCGCGTCCATTGTTAGCTTCGTAGAATAATTTATATTGTCCGGTGGTGTTTGCGGTGATGGCATCGATGCCGTTTTCAGCCTCATCAGGAAAAAGGCCCGATGGCAGATGACCGTTATCTGTGAAGCGTAAAGTAAACGCTGTCAGTAAGATTGCTAGTAGAATTCCCCCAACTTTTAATTTACTTTTATGCCAAGGCGTCGCAGTTTCCTTTTTTGCTGTGGTCATGTTTATTTTTTTAAGATTATTTTTTATACTTTTAATATAGCATTTTTGGAGGTAGTTGGCTATACTATTTTACTCACAGTTATTGCTTTACCTGCGAAGCTACAAATAGATGGAATGGATTTCAGATTTTTGATTCTGGATTTTAGAATTTGTATTTCGCATTCCTCTCCGCGCATTGCGAAGTGCGTAGGCAGTTGGCGATTGATTAGTGTAAAAAATGACATAGGAATGTCATCCTGAGCGAAGTGAATCCGACCCAAGGAGGATGAATGCAGTCGAAGGATCTGGGCTCAGATTCGTCCACTATGGTCGGAATGACAAATAAAAGAAAAAATAGCCATGAATTTTAACCCATCTTTCTTGAGCAGATTATAATGACGAAGTAGTCGTTTTTTCTAACTGTATAATGCCCTTAATAAGCCATAATTAGGCATTTTAACAATATAACAATCTAACAATTTTGCCTCTTCTTGACACCAGCCTCTTTTTGTGCTATGATTGATTGTTACAGGGTAGCCTTGTAATGGGGTCAAAAAAGAAGTTGACTTCGTTCAGGTTCCTTTACAATTTTATATTTTAAAACAAAAAAACGGGAGATTTATCATGGATAAGCCAAAACTTGCAGAGAAGGTTGATCGTTGGGTGACAGGAATAACGGCAATCCCAGTGCTTGGGGTTGTTTTGAAAGCAGCTTGGGATAAGTTTGTCCCAACAATGGCAGAAAAGGGCGCTAAAAAATTGCAGGAGAGACTTGAGCGATTTGT
Source organism: uncultured bacterium (assembly GCA_903866285.1). Classification (GTDB taxonomy): domain Bacteria; phylum Patescibacteriota; class Minisyncoccia; order Moranbacterales; family GWC2-37-73; genus CAIPMZ01. Next base: position 1,339 of record CAIPMZ010000117.1, on the reverse strand, counting down.
CGGGATTAATACTGAAGATGCTCAAAGAAGCCTAAGAGATGAGTTTATTTATTCCCTCGCAGTGGCTGCTTTTGAAGTTCCAGAACAAGAGGAAATAGATAATTTCGAAATTCGTCTTCGAAATGATGGTGAGGAACAGGCAGAGGCTTTTGTGCTATTTATTGCGCAGAAGATTTCCGAGTTCGTGTTTGAGACAAAAAAAACAACTCAGCCATTTGCCAAGGGGCAGCCAATCATTAGCGAAACTTTTACAAATTACGACAAAGGTGTTGTAAATGCTAAAGTTTTTCTTGAAGCGATGCTTCGTAGAAGGGGAAGCAGTGACGATGAAACATTTCAACTTAGGGTAGCTTACCTTAAAGGAAAAAATGTTTTTTCACTCATTAAACCTCCAAAAGTTGACAGTCCCATGAAGGTTGGGTTTGAAAACGTAAAAACAACCATCAAGAAAAAGATTACGGGAACCGGGTCAGTTGATTTAACTCGCGGGGTGAGGAGCCTTAGCGACAGGATTAAAAGAATTTAAAAATTTCTAGGAGATTATCATGGGCATAGCGGTTGTTGTTGGGGTGGTTGTTCTTGTCTTGGTCTTCATTTTTTCTGAAGACGTGCAAGATCTGGTGTTTAGTATTTTTGGACTTGCTGGTCGAAGACTCGGCCCAGTCGTTCCAGTTGCAGTAGCAGCTGGAAGCAGTGCAATCAAAACTGTTCTGATTGCCATAGCTGGTATTGCTTTGGCAATTTGGGGAATTGGGGCACTCGCGCAATCGGCGTGGGAGGGTTTCTTTTTAGCAATTCTTTTTTTGGTTTGGTTGGTACTGTTTATTTTAAGTACCATTCCAGGCGTTAAGAACGTTGTCAGGGTGCCTTCATTCTTAAGTAAGGCAATCCTTGCTTTGTCATTAATTCTTCTTGTTAGCTTCTTTGTACCTCCTGTCAAGGCTAGCCTGAATCATTTTTTAGGTAGCCTAAGTCAGAAAGGTTCAAGTGAATTGGAGGGTTTTTCTTCCAAGCTGGAGTCGCCACTTGGACGGGAAGCAATAACAAAACAAGATATGACAGTTTTCGACAATAAGGGAAAACCTTTTCCTGGAAACGGGCTCAGGAAAGACCTTAGGGTTTTAATTGTTAGATTTGCTGTTACTGAAGATGGTGATCCGGCGGGAATGGCTTTGGTGAGGATGCCAGAGAATGACAGATTTGAAATCACCCAGAATAGTCCAACTGGCTGGGTCATTAAGGAAAACCTTTCTTATTGATTCAGTATTTTCGGAAAAACTTTAACCTCAAAGGAGGTGAGAAAAATTTAAGGCGTACGAGAATAATTTCTTGTACGCCT
>CAIPMZ010000116.1 GCA_903866285.1 uncultured bacterium | reverse complement strand
ATGCATTCCACACATTATACATTATACATTATACATTATACATTATACATAATACTTTTAGATACATCATACATTCTACATAATACATTCTACTTCCCATTATCCCTCTCATTATACATCATACATTCTACAAAATACATAATACTATTTACGCAACATACATTATACATTCTACATAATACATTCTACTTCCTATTATCCCTCTCATTATGCTTTATACTTTTTTCAAAAGTTTTTCCCAGTTCGCATTCACTTCCGCTTGTATTTTTGCAATTACCTCAGCATTTTTATCCTTGAAGAGATGCTTAAAACGTCCTTGAGTCTTCAAGAAATCTTCAATGGGTTTTGGGCTCTTGGGTGCATTATTAATAGTATATTTTCCATCTTCTATTTCATAAAGTGGCCAAAAATTGGTTTCAGTGGCAAGTTTGCCCACCGCCACATACTCGGAAGTGGGAAATTTCCAAAGTTGGGTGCAAGGCTGCAGAACCAACAGAAAAGATGGGCCAGGAGTGTTTAAAGCTTTTTGGGCTTTGCGTTTCAGATCTGGAAGATAAGCCACGTTTGCTTGAGCGAGATATTTGATGCCATGAGCTTTGACAATTTCCATCAAGTCTTTGCGTTGTTGAGCCTTTCCAAAAGAATCGCTGCCAGCTGGCGCCGTTTCAGTGTTGGCGCCAAAGGGTGTTGCGCCTGAGCGTTGCCCGCCCGTGTTCATATAGCCTTCATTGTCATAGCAAACATAGAGAAAATCATGGCCACGCTCAAGGGCGCCAGAAAGGGCTTGCAGTCCAATGTCATATGTTCCGCCATCTCCGCCAAAAGCAATAATCTTGGCCGGCTTTTCAAGCTTACCAGACTTTTGCAGAGCTTTTTGGGCTGCATCAATCCCAGCCGCGGTAGCTGCCGCATTGCCAAAAACACTGTGAATATAGGGAACTTTCCAAGCCGTAGCCGGATAAATTGTGGTAGTTACCTCGAGACACCCTGTGGCATTAGACACAATCACTTGTTCCTCAGTTGCCCCCAGCACAGTCCGTACAATCGCCGGAATTCCACATCCCGCACAAGTCGCATGCCCAGTTGATAATTTTTTGGTTAAGTCTTTATTCATATTAAATACTGATTAAAAACGGATTAACTACGGATTTTCACAAATCACAAATTTACACAAATTATAAATTTAATTTTAGTTTAGCTATAAATGGCTTTCTATCATTTGTGCAAATAGATCTTTTTATTTCTAATTCTTGGGTACAAAAATTAACCAAATAACCAATTTCATATTTACTAGCTTTTAAATAAGATCTTTGCTGATTAATATCATCAACTCTCGTAAAGCTAGTCGCTTTAATTTCTACTATTATTTTATCCTCTACTAAGATATCTGGAACATATGTGCCCAATTTTTTGCCTGTTTCCAATGAATAAATATCAATTCTTTTTTGACTTTCAAATTTTAAATTCTCTTTTTCCAATTCTTCTTCTAGCGCTTTTTGATAAATAATTTCTTTTAATCCCTTTCCGTATTTATTTGCAACATTATAAAAACATCCTCGCACCTTGTATGATAATTCTTTTTCCAATAGACCATCCTCACTCATAAAATATGAATCCGTGATTCGTGAATATCCGTCACAAATCCGTGAAAATCCGTTTTATACTAGGTATTTAACTTTATTCCCAATCTCCCCTTCTTCCAAATCCCTAAAAACCTTTTCAAGATCCTTTTGCATGGTGTCGCGGCCGCCGAGACCGTAGATGTAGCTGGCCAGATCAGGTTTGCGACTGGAACCGTGATAAACACTACTGACGATGTCTTGATAGAGTGGTGGAAAAGCGCCGAAGGAAATTGCGCGATCCAGCACGGCAATTTTTGGAATATGCGCTAGCGCTTGCCCAATTTCTTTATAGGGAAAAGGTCGAAATAATTTAATAACTAACAGCCCGACTTTTTCTCCTTGCTCACGAAGTTTATCGACAACCTCTTTAGCTGTTCCAGCGGTAGCGCCCATAATTACCATAACCCTAGTTGCATCCTTCACTTTATATTCCTCAAACATCCCGTACTTTCGCCCAGAAATTTTAAAAAACTCTCCGCAAATTTTCTTATAAGCCGTTTTAGCCTTTTGCATTACTTTTTCTTGCTCAAGTTTAAATTCAAAAAAAGTATTTTGCAGGGCCAGCGTTCCGAAGGTAGTCGGATTTTCGAAATCAAGTAAAGATTGCTCGGCTTTACGCTCGCCCACAAATTCCTTGACCACGCTATCTTCTAAAATTTCCACTCGCTCAGTCGTATGCGAAGTATGAAAACCATCCATAATCGGCATCACGGGGGCATTGATTTCCTCGGCCAATTTCAGGGCAATAATCGTATCATCATAAGCATCTTGCGCTTGCTCAGCAAAAATTTGAATCCAACCCAAATCTCGCACCGCCATCACGTCGCCATGTTCCCCGTGAATATTCAGTGGCGCGCTCAGAGCCCGGGAGCTGACGCTCATCACGATTGGAAGCCCTAAGCCGCTAACCACTGGCAAAGTTTCTGCCATATATAAAATTCCTTGCGAACTCGAAGCCGTCACCGCGCGCGCGCCAGCAGCCGACGCGCCGATAGTAGCGCTCATTGCGCTATGTTCAGATTCTACCTGCACAACCTCAGTTGAAACCAGCCCGTCCGCTTTCATTTTGGCATAAGTTTCAATAATTGTCGTCTGAGGCGTGATTGGATAAACCGCCATCACATCTGGCTCAATTTGTCGCCAAGCCTCCGCCACCGCGTAACCACCGGTCAAGGCCTGAATTTTTGTATTATGTATCATGTAGAATGTATTAAGTATAAATTAAAATTATTTTAAACCTATCTTTTTTAGTCCAGTTATTAATTTATGAACAATAACGGTTTGTTTTGAAATTTTATCAAAATCTTCGTCATTCAAATAACCTACATCTCTTGCAATAAATAACTGACTTTGTATTTCTGTGAGCGATCCCTGGGCAATGCAATAAATGCGATATTGGATGTAACTGAAACAGCGCTTCTTCTCATTTGACTCACCAACCCAAACATCTCTTCTTTTGGGAAATTTTTAGTTACAGTATAAAGCATAATGACCGACTTGTGCCCCTCTTGCCAGGCATATAAGTCTGTGAAAGATTGAATTTTTGTGCTTTTAAATTCCATACATTATACATTCTACAAAATACCTTATACTTGTTATGAAAAAGTTTACTTTTTCATAACAATCGCTTTCACTGGGCAAACCTGCGCGCAAACTCCGCAACCTTTGCAATATTCGAGGTCAATTTCCACAATTTCTTTTTCTTTTGCAAACTGGGCGCTGACCTCACTTTCTTGCTCGCTACGCTTACGCATTTCCATCACCGCCTCAGGACAAAATCCCACGCAAGTCGTGCAACCAATGCATTTTGCTGCGTCAATTTCTGGCTTCAGATAGCGCCAGTCCCCTGTCTTTGGAGCCTTTTCCTGATTGTGCTTAATAATTCCGCCTTTTTCCATATTGGTACTAATTTTCACGAATTTATGACTGATTTTCACGGAGCACGGATATCCGTGATATGTGTCAATCTGTAATCAATCCGTTTTTATCCGTTAAGTTTTTAGAGTTCATCATACCCTGCCTCCATGGCTTTAATATTTTTTTCCGTTAAATCTTTTCCAATTTTTTCAAGAAAAACTCCCCGAAAAACCTCGGCGGCGCTTTCCAATGAAACAACTGCCGTAATTTTGAGGAGTTGTCCAACTAAAACCATATTTGGATTTGGGCTGCCAATAACACGAATAGCAATTCCATTAGCATCAATGGCGTAAATCTTACCCTTAAAATGAGGCACTTCCTTTCGAATTTCTTCGCCGGTTCTTTTTGAATTAACAATCAAAACTTCATGTTCATCCAAATTATTGGCCACATCCTGACCGCCTAAGACGGTCTCGTCCATCACCACCACTGCATCTGGATCCGTAACCGGCTCTTGGGTTCTTAATTTAGTTTTAGAAATTCTTAAAAACATCTTGGTCGGCGCGCCAGATCTTTCCGGCCCAAAAAAAGGAAAAGCTTTTACAAATTTCCCCTCATTAACTGCGGCGTGCGCCACTAACTCCGAAGCAGTTTTCGCCCCTTGTCCGCCTCGCGCAAAAAAAATAATTTCAAAAGTGTCTTTGTATTGTTTCATCCAGTAGTAGAAATTCAAATGGGCTTTGCCCAAAAAAATTAAATCAATTAGTTGTAATTTTACTATTATTTAAATTCAAATAAACCAGCTTAATGTAAGAAATTTTTGAATTCTCACTACTGGATTCATTTTTATATTTATTCGAATTTTAATTCGAATGACTCGAATAAATTTTTATATTTCTTAACTTTCTTCATTCTAACACATTTTCCAAAATCCAGCACGCCCAAAATTTCCAAGCTGAGTTTACTAAGGCAAAAATAATTACGCCCCGCTAGCTATAAAAATTTCTACCTTCACTTCCATAAATGGATATATGGAAGTAGTCTTGCTAAGTTCTTAACTGTACTTAACTAAAAAAATTCGCCGCTGGCAACGAAAAACGAGGCACTTGCCTCGTTTTTATCCAGTTTCCTACAAGCTAACAAAGTTTACCCCGTGGCAGATGCCACTGGGGCTATTTATTCAGTTGCTGGTCTAAAACCATTTTAACTTCCTCATAGACAACCGTAGTTGCCTGAAGGTTGCTCCCGATAAACATCGAAGGCGTAGCCTGAATGCCAAAGGCTTGACCTTCGGCTAAGGTAGCGTCTATTTGAGCTTGGAATTGTTTCGTATCTAAACATTTATTAAAGTCGCCCGCGTTAAGTCCAGTGGCGGCAGCGTAACCTTTAAAGATTACGGCAGCGTCCTTAAGCTTTCCCCAGACGAGTTGGCCGGTAAAAAGTTTTTCAGCATAAGGCAAGAACTTTCCTTGCGCATTAGCACACTCGCCAGCCATTGCCGCCTGGGCTCCAAGGATAGAAGCTGGTGGGAAATAATTTTTAAAGACAAACTGAATTCTATCACCATAATCTTTCAGCAAAGGCGTCACAATTTCTTGATAAAATTTCTTATCACTAGGACCTTGAAAATAACCAAAAGTGATAACTTTTACCTTAGCATCATCCGCTCCAATTTTGATATCTCCCGCAGAAATTTCTGGGGCTACTACATATTTCCCAACTGGGAAACCAGCTTCGGCTGATTTAATCGCATAAGATTCACCTTGCTTATCCAGGAAAGGTTGCGCTTTAGCAAAGAGTTCCGTTTTTTCAATTTCTTTCGAAAAGATAAAAGCTGGAATTGTTTTAATTTTAAATTGCTCAATTAATTTTTTACCCTCCTTGGAATTAGCCTCAATTTTCTCAGTTAGCATCGTTGGTAGCGCGCCTTTAATTCCAACCAGAACCTCATCTGGCTTACAAGCTTCTCCGCAAGCCTCATCGCTAATAACCTTAACTGTCACCATTGGTTCCGTATAAGCAACCCAAGTTTTACCGCCTGATTGAAAAACATCTGTGCTATTTAAAGCGTGCTGCGAGAAACCACCGCCACGAATTAGTTGCACAACATCTACAAACAAACTACCAGCAAATAAACCAGCCAATAAAATTACCACTGAAATTAAATTTTTAATTTTATGATTTTTTTCATCAACTGAGTCAATTAAAACTTCTTCAACTGACTGCTCTTTTTCCACAAAGATTTCTTCTTCCGGATGACCAAGCTCTTCTTTTAAGATTTCAGCCTCCTTAATTTCTTTTTTGTCTGTCATACGTTTTTAGTTAGTGATTACTAGTTACTAGTTACTGATTACTAGTTATTGATTACTGATTACTGATTACCAGTTACTGGCTCTTGACCATTGATCACTGGTTGTTGTTGCTGTTGTTGTTGCTGTTGCTCAGCGGCTTTTTGCAATAAATTTCTTTTCAGCTCAGCCACATCATAACGCACAGTTTGAGCTGGAATTTGATAATCATTAAAACCAATGGTAATTTTTTTTACTGCTTCTGTCTTAAGCGTAATCCCAATTAAAGCTCCGAGAATAAAAAACAAGGTTAACTCAAAAAATAAATCTCTTTTTTTCTTTTTTAGCACTTCGCTAGGATTAGTTGGCTCGATTTCAGGCTGTTGATCTTTGCTAGTTTTTTCTTTTTCATTTTCAGTCTCAATAATTATTTCGGGAGATTTTTGCTTTTTGGATTGTGCTTGATCATATTCTTTTTCCAATTCAAATTCTATTTTTTCCAATTGCTCTTCCCTTTTTTTGTCTAAATGCATAAGCCTATTTTTAATAGTTAATTTACCTTCCCAGCTTATCACAACCCCATAAAACCTACAACTTGCGGAGTTTTTTAAATTATTGTGTAATAACGGCACCTTAAAAATACTTTTTCTTCTACTTTTTCCCAAAAAATGCTACACTATCTATGTATGTAATTATAACCTTTACCCAAAATGCCCCTAAAAATAAAAACTATTTCTTTACTTATCCTTTTCCTCTTACTGGCTCCAGTGGTGCGAGAAGTTTCAGCGCAAGCAGTTGATGAGGCTATCACGGATGATTATGATAATTACCAAAAATATTCCCTCTGTCAAAAATACGAAAAAAAGCAAAAATATAAAAAATACCAGAAATATCAAGCCTACAAGAAAAAATACGGTTTTGCTAACTCCGCCCAACGCACTCTAGCCAAAGAAAACTACGCTAAATACAAACTCTATAAAAAAAATCCGACGCTTTATCGTCGCTACGCAATCTACGCCGATGATTATAAAAAATATGCCAACTACGATAAATACGTCAACGGCTATAAAAAATACAATAAATATAAAAACTATAAAAAATATAACAAGAGTGAATACAGTTCTGGAAAAAACTATTGCGGCGCCGATTATCAAGCAGGCTACGACCGTTATTTAGTTGCCCAAGCTCAAGCTTCCGCCACCATCGGCGAGGCAGATCTTGGCGGGACAACTTTCGGACCGCAAATTTCAGTCGGGCTAGTTAAATATTCTAAAGATGATTTAACTAGTAGCTCTTTTAATCTTAGCGCCTTCAGCGCCACCACCGGGAGTCCTTTGGCTTACGTCATTAAAAATTCAGCGGAGACTGTCCTGGCGACAATTCCCGCCACTCCTATTGCGCCACTTGTCGGCCAAACTAAAGTAAGATATCTCAGCAATAGAACTTTCCGTCTTTATGACAGCGTCTTGCCAGAACTGCAAGTTGCCGACGAAGTCCGCTTTGGGGCGGCTGACCCAGTCAATGCCAACGATATTGTCTTTAAGTTTAACCGCCCCAACACCGACAATGATGCTTACCGAGGCGAGCTAAAATTGCGTTATTGGAGTAACCCAGCTGGCGCCGATGAAATTTGGGCTATTAATACCCTACCTTTAGAGCAATACGTCTGGGGGATGGGCGAAATGACTGGTACTGGCCCCGATGAACACGATAAAGTTATGACGACCGTTTTCCGCACTTACGGTTATTGGAAGCTGAAATTTTCAACGAAATACGCTCCCCAAGGGTTTAAAGTTAACGCCACCCCGGGCAATCAAATTTATTATGGCTACGCCTGGGAAACTTCCCATCCTGACATTCCGAGAGGGGCCCAGGCCACCCGCGGACAAATTTTAATGCACCTAACTGGCCCGCTAAACGAAATTGCCCTTACGCCTTATTCCTCATGGACCGATGGACGAACCAGAAGTTTTGAAGAGGTCTGGGGTGGTACGACATATCCCTGGTGCCAATCAGTCTCTGACCCATATGGAAAAAATGCCACCCTAACAACCCAACAACTGCAAGACGCTGGCAACCACATGGTTGGCCTCAGCGCTCACGGCTCGCTCAACCTTGCTAGCGATAGTTATAAATGGGTAGCCAACGACATTCTAAATTATTATTTCCATAGTATTAACTTTCGAACAGCTTATTAAGCTTAAGTTTAAAGTCTTATGAAAAAAAAGCTCCTAATTAGTCTAGTCCTCGTTTTAATTGTCGCCCTTGGCGCCTGGTCTTTTCCCATTTTAAAAAAACGCTATTTTACTCCAAATCCTACTTCAGCTCCAAGCCCTGAGCAAAAAAATAACAATAAGAAAGCCTCTAACCCAACGCTCAACCCTTCAAGCGATAATTCTAACCCCAGCTTAACTGGAACCACTGCCAGCTCCACCGATGCAGTTTCTGATGAAAGCGAGGATGATTCAGATACCGAAGCTTCAAAAACAACGCCTGACGAAAGTTTCCTTGACGTTACGACAAAAAATTGTGACAACCAATGCAAAGATTTTAGCGATCCTGAAGATTTTAAATATTGCCAAAATGTTTGTGGCCTAATTCCAATGCCAAAAGAAGAAATTATCAAAACAACTAAATGCGAACTCATCGAGGATAGCCTTGAAGCTGATTATTGTTTTAAGAATCAAGCCCTTGGTAAAAACGACATTAAAATCTGCAAAAACATTCTGGATATTAGCATTAAGAAGACCTGCACCAACCGCTTTCTCGAAGACATTCTCGACCAAGTTCCGAAGGAATAAAGGCTTTCCCTAGCTAAAATTAGGCCAATTTTAACATATATTTGACATATTTGACGCCAAAATGACTGCGCTGTATAATTTAGTTATAAAAATTACTTAAGGAAAAAGTATGGAAACAAAAAAAGAAATTACGTTAAATGATATTGTTGACATCATAAAGGCAAGCACTAGTGAAACTATAAAAACCTTAGAAGCTAAAATTGAGTCATCCAATGAAGCACTGGCGACAACGATGCAAAAGCAATTTCTCCCACTCGATCAAAAAATTGAAATTGTTAAGACCGACGTAGCTGGTTTAAAGACTGACGTAGCTAGAATTGATAAAACCGTAAGCAACATCGAAGCTAACCTCATTAAGAAATTTGAAAAGATTGAATACAATACGCTGGATTATCGGGTGGAAAAACTGGAAGAAAAATTCGCCTAGCAAAAATTGAACGCAACCTAAAAAATCGGAGCTCAGCTCCGATTTTTTCTAACGTTGAAGTTTCTCGGAATTAAACCCACTGCTTTCGATATTTAATTGTTTAAATGATTGAATGATTAGATGATTAAATGATTTTATGACTTTATAACTATTTTTAATATCCAATCCCCGGCTGGCTGATTCGTGATGAAAAAGTTTTGCATTTGGGGTGCAAATTATTTTATAACCTTTTTCACGGAGACGGAAACAAAAATCAATGTCGTTATTGTTATTAAAAAGGTACCTGACCCCATTTATTTGGCCCAAAAAGCTATTTCTGCCGAGGACCATCCTCGGCGGAGTTCTCTTAGCCAACCTTAACATATTTGGCTTATTACAATCATTTTTTGACAACTAAATTCAATATTGCTAAGCGAGGACCGTCCTCCGTGGAGTTCCAGTCCAAACAGTGGCACCAACTTCCGACGACCGCATATTTTTGGTGCCAGACACTTCAAGACTCCCCGCCATTAGCATTATTCCTCGAATAGATATTCTATCCCTGGCACCAACTCCAGACGACCGCATATTTTTGGTGCCAGATGAAATGCATTGCCAAGATTCTACAAAAAAAAATACGGCAATCTCATAAGGAAACTAATACAACTTGAATTTCAATTTAAACTCTTCCTCGTTTGAAATATTTATCATTTCCCCATAGCGGACGAGGTTCCTGAGCTGGAAATATTCAGTGATGAAGTTTATTTCATCAAAGCATGGGAAAGGATGCACGAAGACAGATTTTTGAATTTCACAAAATCCCAATTCTTTCAATTTATCTCTGAGGATATTTCTTTCCGATCTTCGTTTTTCTGGAATATCAAAAAAAACAACACGCCATTTTTTGTCCCATTTGAGAGGGCTTGCTATTTTTATTTTATCTATGTTGAATTTCAAAACCATCTTTTGCCCCTTCTCGGTCAAAACTATTTCCACCGTGCCATCTTCTTTCTCCCTATAGTCAACCAATCTTTCCTCCCTAAACTCTTTAATGATCCTATACAGATATTTCTTGTTTATTTCTTTCCAATCCCTTTTCAAAGTTTTGAAAATATATTTCTGCGATCTCGGATTTCTAGCAAGCCCAAGCGCCAGTCCTCCAGCAATCAAGAGGAGTGCTTTTTTCTTAGTTGGACTTATTATTTTCTTTTCTTTGTTCATCATTGATTTTTTGTTTTTTTCGTTCTCTACCATCCAACCCAGCACCAACTTCCGACGACCGCATATTTTTGGTGCCAGATGAAAAGAGGTTTCCGGAGGACCGTCCAGTTAAGCTAAAAAAATTTTAATCTTTATTGAGTTGCAAAAGCTGCTTTTTCCAATTTAAAAATCCGTTTTTCATGATTATCAGAAACTTTTTTCTCGACTTTATTATCTAGCTTTCCATTCATTTCAACCATTTCCTCTCTTATTTCAACGATATCGGCTTTGATTTCGACAATATCAGCCTTAATTACCTTAATATCTCTTTTCATGTCCACATTATCAGCTTTCAAAATATCAATGTCCTCCAAAATAAAATCAACTTTTTCAGTTAAACTGGCATACTGTTCAATGACAATATTCCCCTGGCTTTTGATTTCCTCAAACATCGCCAAGACATGATCTTCTGAATAAGTTTTTTGTTTTTCATTCTTCATATCGCTATTATATCATTCAAACAAAAATCGTCAACTTAACTTTTTAAAAAATATTTCCCTACCGAAGACTGCCCTGGGTGGAGTTCCTCTAAAATCCAAAATCTACCATTTAAAATCTATTCCTTTGTTATTAGACATTGCCTGCCTGCCGGCTTGTCTGCCGACCTGTCTGCCGATAGGCAGGTAGGCAGGGAAATTAGGCATTTTCATCCCTTCCCCATTTTTGGGAAAAATACGCCCGCTCGCCGAGGAATTGGCGATAACGCTGAAGTTTTTTAGAATTAAACCCACTGCTTTTGATATTTAATTGTTTAAATGTTTGAATGATTAGATGATTAAATGCTTGCGTATGTGCAAGTCCATGAACATAATTAACACTTGGGTTAGTTGAAATTATTGGTTAATTTTCGATCAATTTGAGCCATAAGCTGTTCAATTTCTTCTTTCTTTTTCATCTT
>CAIPMZ010000115.1 GCA_903866285.1 uncultured bacterium | reverse complement strand
TGAATCGCAATGTGTCGTTAGGACTTCACCGATATGAGTCGATTTGTGCATCCTCCCGTCACCGGAAGGAGCCGCCAAATTGACGGTTTGAACCCAGCTCACGTACCGCTTTAATGGGCGAACAGCCCAACCCTTCCCACCAGCTTCAGCGGGAGGATGCGATGAGCCGACATCGAGGTGCCAAACCTTGCCGTCGATATGGACTCTTGGGCAAGATCAGCCTGTTATCCCCAGGGTAACTTTTATCTGATGATCTTCCACGCTCCTACGAGCGATGGTCGGTTCACTAACTTCTTCTTTCGAAACTGATCGACTGATCGGTCTTTCAGTAAAGCTGGCTTGTGCGTTTGCGCTATCGGCCCGATTTCCATCCGGACCTAGCCAACCTTTGTAAACGCCTCCGTTGCCATTTAGGAGGCGACCGCCCCAGTCAAACTACCCACCAGGCACTGTTCCCCCTCTGGTAAGAGAAGAGAAAATGCGAAGTAAGAAAGATACTAAGCGTCGCGAAATGTTTTTAAAGCATTTCACATACAGCACAACCAAAAAATAATCCGAACAAAAGAGGGATTTTGTTTGATTGCGCCGATAAAAGTTTCGCTTACTATTTTCTTGACATTCACTTTTCCAACCTCTTAACAGAGGAGGGTTAGAATTAAAACTCCAACAGGGTGGTATTCCACTAGTGACTCCACTGCGCCCGAAAGCGCGGCTTCAAAGTCTCCCACCTATTCTCGGCAGCTAAAATCTCAATTCAATACCAAGTTGTAGTAAAGCTCCACGGGGTCTTTTCGTCTTGCTGTAGGTCGACGGCATCTTCACCGTCACTGCGATTTCACCGGGTCCTTCGTTGAGACAGTTCCCAAATCGTTACACCTTTCATGCGGGTCAGAACTTACCTGACAAGGAATTTCGCTACCTTAGGACGATTCTGTGTGTTACCTTTAGAAATTAAATTTCTAAAATCTTCAGTTTGAAATTCTACTGAAGCTCATAGTTGCCCATGAGATCGGACTATATCATCCGACGAAAATTCTTTTCGGAACTTTCGCGGTTTGGCGTATAGTCTCTGAGGATTCTCTTTTTGTGATTTTTCAAAATCACAAAGCTCATATTTTCTTTTCCTGCCCTTTCCCACATTCAATTCCTCTCTAAGTTTGACAATTTCTTGCAAACCTTGAGCGGTTAAATGCTCTTTACTGAAGACTTTTTCAGCAATTTGGGAAAAAATAGCAAAATTTTTCTTCTTTGTCTGGGAACGAAAATTAAACTTCCGAAAAAACGGAATAACTCGCTCTTGAATTGACAAGGGATTTGAGCAAACATACATATGAAGTCCATCTTTTCTTTGTTGGATTCTACCGCAGCCTAAATATTTTTTTAGTTGCGAAAGAATATAAGCTTCTTTTTGAGAAACATTAAATGTCAAGACAACTTGCCATTTCATTAAATGATCTTCTCGCTTACGAAGAGAAACATTAAAGCTTCCTTCTCCATCAGTGAATCCTGCTAAATAATTTCCCCATTCTAAGGGAATCTTATTTAACCATTGTTGATCTTTCATATATTTTTTATTAAGAGTCTTTCCTGCTGATTGTCCGGCATCCAATTCCCTTAGGATACAAAAAATGATTTTTACTGCTCATAAATGAACGAGTACATTTCTTACTCCGGAGTTTCCAGCATTTGGCCAAATTTTACAACTACAATCGTGTTTATAGTTATCGCCGACGTTCACTGGCGCTTCAAGGAATAGCTTGCACCACCCCCCTTAACGTTCCAGCACTGGTCAGGTGTCAGCCCCTATACTTCCCCTTACGGGTTTGCAGAGACCTGTGTTTTTGATAAACAGTCGCTTGGGAAAATTTAACTGCGGCCCCAATTTACATTGGGGCGAGACATCTCGCGAACTTACGTCTAGTTTTTTTGCCGAGTTCCTTAACGAAGGTTCTCCCGTTCACCTTAGGCTACTCGCCTCGTCTACCTGTGTCGGTTTTGGTACGGATACGATAATGTTAATCTTAGAAGCTTTTCCTGGCACTCTGCTCCATTTCGTTTCTCCCACCGAAGTGGAAAATTCAGCCATAGCTCGGATTTAATGCTTGGCGGATTTGCCTACCAAACATCCTCGCTACGTCTACATCAATCCAATAAGATGCGAAATGTACAAGAATACGTCACTCCATCGAACATTATAATAGTGCAGGAATATTAACCTGCTGTCCATCGACTACGCCTTTCGGCCTCGCCTTAGGACCGACTAACCCTGGGATGATCAACATTGCCCAGGAAACCTTAGACTTACGGTGTGTGCGGATTTCACGCACATTGTGGTTACTCATGCCAACATTCTTACTTCCATACACTCCACGATGGGTCACCCCTTACGCTTCAGCGCATATGGAACACTCTCCTACCGATCGTTCACGCCTCGCTGCGCTCGACTTGAACGAACTGATTTCACGAATTAAGGACAGATTTTTACTAATCACGGATTTGATTTATCCGTGATTCGTGTTTATCCGTTTTTCATCCGCGTTTATCGGTTCGTTTGTGTCGAATGCAATGAGGCGCAAACGATCCCATATCTTCGGTACTATGCTTAGCCCCGTTACATTTTCGGCGCAAAGTCTCTGGTCTAGTGAGCTATTACGCACTCTTTAAAGGATGGCTGCTTCTAAGCCAACCTCCTAGATGTTTAAGAAACTTCACTTCCTTTCCCACTTAGCATAGATTTGGGGACCTTAGATGATGATCTGGGCTGTTTCCCTTTTGAGATCCGACCTTAGCGCCGGATTTCTGACTGCCATGGTACGCATCACAAGAATTCGGAGTTTGGTTGAAAACCCTACGGCGAACCGCGAATTCTCATCCAGTAGCTCTACCTCTTGGATGTAATGTCATGACGCTAGCCCTAAAGCTATTTCGGAGAGAACCAGCTATTGCCGAGCTCGATTGGAATTTCTCCCCTACACACAAGTCATCCCCGAGTGTTGCACGGCTCGTGGGTTCGGTCCTCCTCTTGGTTTTACCCAAGGTTCAACCTGCTCATATGTAGCTCGCCCGGCTTCGGGTCTAGTCCATGCGACGATCGCCCTATTCAGGCTCGCTTTCACTACGCCTCCGGAGTGTTTGCTCCTTAGGCAAGCCGCATAAAACTAACTCGTTGGCTCGTTCTGCAAAAAGCACGCTGTCACGGTGTCTCGCTATCGCTCGCCACCACACGGACTTATGCGGACTACACACAGACTTATGCGGAAAATATTTTCCGCATTGGTCAGTGTTAAGTCTATTTGGGTCTGCATAGTGTCGAACATTAGTGAGACACCGCTCCAACTCTTTGTTAGTATATGGTTTCAGTTCTATTTCACCTCCCTCATCGGGATGCTTTTCACCTTTCCCTCACGGTACTAGTTCGCTATCGATCTGAAATAATATTTAGTCTTGGAAGTGTAGTGCTCCCAGATTCAGACAGGATTTCACCGGTCCCGCCTTACTTGAGGATAAATGCATCTGGCGTATTCGCTTTTCGCATACGGGGCTATTACCCGCTATGGCTCTTCTTTCCAAAAGATTTTACTAAGAGAATACGACTGACCCCTGTCAACAGAGTCCATTTACCTCGCAACCCCCTGTACCAATCACTACACTCCGTTTCGTTCTGATACAGGGCACGCCACTCTTTTCTTTTTCAAGAACGGCTTGCCCTGTACCTGAAATTGTACGAAGTACAATGAATGGTACAGGGTTTAGACTTTTCCGCGTTCGCTCGCCACTACTTGCGGAATCACAATTGTTTTCTATTCCTCCTGGTACTAAGATGTTTCAATTCCCAGGGTTAGCTACTAAAACCTATGAATTCAGTTTTAGTTAACCATACGCAGTACGGAAATTTCGAATTTTTAATTTCGAATTTTGAATAAAACTCGAATTACAAAATTTTGAAACATTCGAAATTAAATCATTAAAAATTCATTCGAAATTCAAAATTCTGATTTCAAAATTCCTGTACCACGTACGGTTGGGTTGCCCCATTCGGAGACCCCCGGATCAAAGCTTGCTTAACAGCTCCCCGAGGATTATCGCAGCCAGCTGCGTCCTTCATCGCTTATTTCAGTCAAGGCATCCACCATATACGTTAAGTAAACTTTCCTTATTTAACGGTTAGCAGTTAACAATCACTTATGTAAGACCACTCTCACAATATCTGATTTATTCAATCAGAAAACTGTTAACGCTTTATTGAACAAACTTCAAACTCTTTGAAATCGTTTTTGCTTTGTCACATACGCAGCAAGCATATGTGACGACCTACTTACTTATTGACTAATCATGATGGCTGCGCCCAGGATGCTCTTCCGCTCGAGTCAAAACATCCCACACGTATTCATGATAAGACCTAAATTGTTAAGTTGCGAACTAATGCGGAAAATTTCAACTAGCTTTTAGCTATTAGCTTAGTTAGCTTTTAGCAAAATCCAATAGCTGTTTTCAGCACTAATTTTTAAGATTCATCCACCCAAGGCGGATTGTTGCTTTTAGCGAAATTAAAATTTCGATAAGCAACAAAAAAACTCACTCGGTAGTGAATTTTCAAGGCATACACAAAATATGCTTACATATTTTCGTCGCTCGCTCGGAAATGAAAATAAATTTTCAGTTCACTCGCTCAGCTCGAAAATAGGCCCCGAACTCACCCGCTAAATTTTTTTTGACTGTTTTTCAAATGTTTTAGCTTACTAAATCCAACGAAACTTTTCCGAAGAACTCAGGTAAGTTGTAAAATATTTTTCTGAACGTAGGTTTATAATACCAAACTGAAAAGATATGTCAAGTGTTTTTAGGAAAATCTTTTTTTTAATTTTTATTTAGCCAAATAATGGCTTAAACAAAAGACTTAAATTTTATTTTTCAAGTCTTTTGTTGCTAGTTTTTTTGAAGCTTTTTAACTACCAACTAAGCTTAAATTAATCCGATACTAAATTAACTAAGTTAGTCACATCTTAATCTTAGGCCGGAGCTGAGCTCCCCCAAGGGAAGCTCAGCTCCCCTTGGGATGACACTAATTTAATTGATTCCAGCTAATTCTCTCTAATTACTAGGGTTAGCTGGTTGTGGAGACTCGGACGGCGCCACGGGCATCTCAATTGAAGGAGCAGCCACTGGAGCTGGGGTTGGAGTTGGAGTTTGAACTGGCGCTGGAGCTGGTTGAGTTGTCTGCAAATTGCCCGTACCACTTTGGACATTTGAGATCATTTTATTAAGTTGCGTTTTTACCTCGTCGCTTCCGTCTGGTAAAATTGATAACACTTTCTTATACTCAGCAATCGCGGCGTCATTTTTCTTTTGCTTTTCATACAAAATACCAAGCGCGATGTGCGCATTATACTGCTTATCATCTTTCTCAATAATAAATTTATAGATTTTTTCTGCGTTAGTATAATCATCCCCATTATTACCGCCCCGTTCTCGATAGAAATTACCTAACACCAAGATATAATCCGCGTTAGTTCTTTCATTCGCAACTGCGTTAGCCATTGCTTCAATCGCCTTATCTAAATCCCCATTAGCTTCCTGAGCAATTGCTAGGTAATAATAACCCGGAGCATAATCGACTTTTTCAGCCACAGCCTTTTGAAAGAGACCGATTGAATCCGATATTAATTGTTTGCGCTGATCCTTATCTTGGGTAGCTGAGGCTTTAGCTATTTTTAATTGACCAAGTTTTAAGTAGTAAACTGGACTATGCGGTTTTAGTTCTAGCGCGCGATTATAAAACTGCTCGGCTAAATCAACTGATTTATCGACAAACATGACTGAATTTTCATAAACCTGCGCCAGGCCGTCCACCGTATTTACATCGTTAGGTGCAAACTCTTTGGCCGCATTAGAAGATCTAATTGCCCCATCTAAATAGATTTGAATAGCTTCGGTATTCTGCTGATCCTTCGCTTTTAATACTTCGCCGTTAAACAAGATTCGATATTCTTGACCGAAGCGAGTATAATAACCTGCCTCATTTGGATAAAGCATAATAGCGTCACGCATTGGTTTAATCGAACTCTCTTCAGTATGGGTCGTGCTAATAGCGCCTTTTTTCATATAGATATCCGCTACTAAAATCTTACCCATAAACACAAACACGTACATTACTCCGCCCAGAGCCAACATAAAGATAAAAGCTAAAGCTAGGGCATATTTTGGGGAAGCTTTTAAGGAAAGCGCTCGATATCTTTCTTCTTCACCACTTTCCAGTTGCAGTGTAGCTAGGGCTAAAATCAAGAGCAAAGCTCCAAAAATTAGCATTGTACCATCCACGCGCATAATCAAGGCGCTATATAAGAAGATCAAGCCAGACGAGAAAAGTCCTAGCGAGTACAATTTATTTTTCTCCTTTTCTTTTGAAAGTAAGTAGATTGAAGTGCCGAGATAAACTAGTAAGATTAAAATTCCAGCCGCTGTCCCTAGGAAGCCGAGGGTTGGCAAAGCCTCAAAGAAAAGCCCAGCCCCCTGCGGAAGATTAAGATCAAAAAGCGCGTTATTATTTAACTCTTGCGGTCTAAACTTTGAAAAATTATAACCGTATGACCCAGCGCCTGTTCCAACAAAAAACTTTTCCTTCAGCCCACCCTTAGCAATCGCCCAAGAAGCGCTGTAGCCAGGATAAACTGGGCTAATCTCAATTGGCAGAGCTTGGGGCAAATAACCGCTACCACCTTTACCACCTTGACCACTAACCATCAGCAACAGCAAGACGGCCATAAAAGCAAAGAAAGCGACCCAGGCCCAGCCTTCCTTTGGCCTCACAATCAGGGCGATAATAAAGATTACAAAGAAGCTTATCCCCACAATTACTCCCGGAAAAACGCCAGACATAAAAATAAACGGGGATAAAAACCACATCAAAATAAGGTTAACTATAAAGGAAAAACCGACTAAACTAGCTAAACTAATTTTAATTTTTTTTGAAAAATTTGATTCAATTACCTTATAAATGGCTAAGATGAACAGTGGATAAACAAAACTTAAAAAGAGACCGAGCGAAGTTACGGAACCGAAAAAGTTAGTTGGGATGTGACTAGCCAGAAACCAGCTTGGAAACTTAGTAGCTAGAAAAAGGACGGCCATGGTCCAAACTTGTACCACCATAGCGCTAGCAATAATCCCACCGAAAGCAATCACCAAACGCTGCCTTGTAAAGTTACTAAAAATAAAGTAGTACACTAAAACTAAAGCTAGGACGTTAATTAAGCCTCGCGAAGGATCGCCAAAAAAACCAAGGAAGCTGTGCCATCTATCCACCGAAAAAATAGTAGCCAGGGCGTAAGCAGCTATAAAGGCCCAAATAAAATAATCCAGCGGAGTTTTTTTAATTTTAAGTTCCCCCGTCAGCACGCTTTTGGTTGCCCAACTAATCACCGCAATCAAAACCCAAAAATAAAAATAAAGTTGCTTCTCAAAAATGATACCTTGAAAAGTATTATTTAGAAAAAATAAAGGCAAACCAAAAAACAGTGCGCCGAAAGATAGCGAGACAACAAAATCCAAAATCTTAATTGTAACATTTTGATTTTGATGTTGAGCTTGATGTCGG
>CAIPMZ010000114.1 GCA_903866285.1 uncultured bacterium | reverse complement strand
GGAACTACGAATATCGGCGGGGCAACCAATAGCACCTATGTCGCTCAAGCGGCTGACGGCGGAAGCACCCTGCGGGTAGTGGTCATTGGAACAAGCTCAGTTGGAAATGCAACTGGGACATCTGCCGACACCTCCGCGGTGACAATGGCACCAATCAACACCGCCACTCCAACACTTTTTGGTACCACAGCCACTATAGGTGAAACAGTCTCCACGACTCCAGGCGTGTGGAGCGCTACGCCGACTGCCACCTTTACCTATCAATGGAAACGCGCTGGCTCAGCCATCTCGGGCGGGACCAATAGCTCCTATGTGATTCAAACTGCTGACGCCAATAGCACTTTGAGCGTCACGGTCACCGCGACAAATTCAGTCGGCTCAGCTAGTGCCACTTCGGCAAGCACCGGGATGGTTCCAGGAGGGGTAACTCCAACTGTGGAATATTTGGTGGTGGCTGGTGGAGGTAGCGGTGGGAGTGGTTCGTCTGCTACAGTATTTGGTCGCGGCGGCGGCGGCGGCGGCGGTTTTTTAACGGCAGCAGGATTTGCGGTTTCTGCTGGAGTGGCACTTGCCGTAACAGTCGGAGAAGGTGGTCCGGCAAGAACTGGAGTCGCTACGGGCGCAAACGGAGGTGATTCTGCATTTAGTTCGATAATATCAAAAGGTGGCGGTGGCGGTGGAGCTGCAGGGAGTTCTAGCCAGATAGGACTAAATGGTGGTTCTGGCGGTGGCGGATCTGGTCTCCAACAAAGGGGTGACTCAACCTATGGAGGATCCGGAACTGCAGGTCAAGGGAATAGTGGTGGCGCTGGTTATAGTCAGACTTCAAGAGAGAATCCTGGCGGAGGTGGTGGTGGAGCAGGAGCTGTGGGTGGGAATGCAACAGGTTCCCGCACCAGTGGTGGAGTTGGGGGGGATGGACGTATATCTCAAATTACGGGTGCGCAGATTTATTATGCAGGTGGTGGTGGTGGTGGTGGTACCTGGGGTTTTGGAGCAAATGGCGCAAATGGATTAGGTGGTGGTGAATCAAATTCAGGTGGTGGTGGATGGGGAACTACACGCCCCAATAGCGGCGCTGGTGGCTCCGGCATCGTCATTATCCGTTATTCAAACAGCTATGCTAATGCGGCAACGACTGGTTCGGTTTCTTTTAATGATTCAGGTGGATATAAAATATATACATGGAGATCGACTGGTTCGGTAACCTTTTCTCCGGGCGTTGGCCCTCCAATTATTGCTCCAGTGTGAATTATGGTTCTGGCGGAGCTGGTGGAACCGTTCTGTCTGGAAGCTGCGCAGTTACTGCTGGAACAAAGACAGTGACCGTTGGAGGCGCGAGTACTCCTAATGGGTATGGAAATAATTCCGTTTTTGATATTTTTTATGCGACTGGAGGAACAGCTCCAGCAAATAGTTCGATAACTGGTGGTTCAAATGCAAATTATGTTGGAGGCACTGGTAGTGGGGGAAGCTTTCCTGGTGGAGGTGGAGCTGGAGGCGGTGCTAATGGTAGTATAGTTAATGGTGGAAATGGTTATTTAAGTAGTATTAGCGGGACTTCAACATACTACGCTGGTGGTGGCTCAAGCTATAATGCGATTACGACTGGGACTGCTGGTTTGGGCGGTGGCGGTACATTTAATTGTTCGAGTCCTGGAAGTGGAGTTGCGAATACTGGCGGCGGTGGAGGTGGCGCATGTTCTTCGGCAGTTGCATCAATAGGTGGCTCCGGCGTCGTCATTATCAGATATCCCAACACCTATGCCGACGCTGTGTCTGTGACAGGAGCTTATACTTTCACGAATACAGGTGGCTATAAGATTTATAGTTGGACAGGTTCAGGGTCAATAACTTTCTAAGCATTTCCAATCCGTTAATCCGTTAATCCATAATCCTTTAATGAGCCCCAATGAAGATGTTCTAGATGTTAGAATTGTTCTAGGTGAAAGATGCGGTAGAAATGAAATAGAAATAAAGTAGAAATAAAATAGAAATGGGGTAGAAATATAGTAGAAATAAGGTAGAAATATAGTAGAAATACAATAGAAATAAAATAGAAATAAGGTAGAAATGGGGTAGAAATACAGTGGGAAAGGGGTCATCGCGAGGATTTTTGTAATCGAAAATCCGTGGCGATCCAGGGACAGGCAACGCTCTGGATTGCCACGCATGATTACATGCTCGCAATGACGAGCGCGTTGTAAGGAGATGGAACCTCCCTTAATAATCGTCTTTGGATTAAAATTCCCAGCGCGGAAAAAATTTCAATTAGATAATTTTTAATGAAAATTGAGTTATTGTAAATTAAATGGAAATTGTCAGCCATAGGCTGATCATCCTCTGGGTGAAAAATTGAAAATTGAAAATTAAACCCCTTCAGTAACCTCCCTCGGTCTTACTTTAAAAATTCTCGTACTTCCTTTTCAATTTTTTTATAATCGCGATGCCATTTTATTTGCGGGTTACGCTTAAGCCAAGTCATTTGGCGTTTGGCGTAGTGAATAATGGCAAAATAGAGTTTTTCGCGCATTTCGTTTTCGGAAACTTTTTCGCGCAGAAAAAGCGAGAGCCAACGATATTCCAAGCCGATGCGCTCCAGCCACCTCCAAGAAATTCCCTTTTTATGCAGGTTTGCAACTTCTGCGAGCATGCCTTCGCTGAAACGCTCCTCAAGACGTTTTTTAATTTTAGCATTCAAAATTTCCCTCGACACCTCAATCCCGATTTGTAATAGTTGATATTTTTCTGATGACTGATGACCAGTGACTGATGACTGTTGCGGAACTTTCCCTAACACCTTGCAAATTTCAATTGCGCGAATGAGGCGTACTTTATTTTGGCTATCAATGTTGCTTGCTCTGACTGGATCGAGTTTCTTAAGTTGGGTAAAAAGTTGCTCAACGCTTTTCAGTGCAAGCTTGGCGCGCAGTTTTTCGTCTGGGGCAACTTCGGGAATATTGGAATTCTTAGTTAGGGTATCAATCCAAAAAGCCGTGCCTCCGCAAATAATCGGAACTTTTTTCCGACTGAGAATTTCCTGAATTTTTTCCTCCGCCAATTTCTTAAAATGGGAAACGTTAAAATCCTCCCCCGGCTTGGCCACGTCAATCAAGTGATGCCCAATACCTTCAGAGTAAAAAGCTTTTGTCTTTTTTGTATTTTGTATTTTTGATTTTGTTTTTTGAATATTTGAAATTGAAATTTGTTTGCCTGCCTGCCGGTAGGCAGGGTTATTGTATCTTGTATCTTGTATCTTATCTTCAAATTTATCTCTTTTCACTTTTCCGCTCCCGATATCTAGCCCTCTATAAATCTGCCTGCTATCCGCGGAAATAATTTCCCCGCCAAATTTTTTGGCAAGCTCAATTGCCACCCCGGATTTGCCAGAGGCGGTGGGACCCATCACTACTATTATTTTTGGTTTTACTAAACTCATATTACTATAAACGAAAATTTAACTTTCATGCTCTGCATGGTTGGAAAATAGGAATATAGGTCATAAGAAATAGGACCGAGAAGAAAGATATTAGAAAAAGGATGATTTCCTATTTCATATTTCCTATTTCTTTTTCTTACTTCTAGTACCCTTTGTTCCTTGAATTTCTCCTTCCAGATTCCAAACATTTGCCTTAACTATTTTAACTTTAACAATTTTTCCAACCAAATCTTTTCGGCTTGTTATAATCTTTACATTTTTCAACGTCCTGGTTTTACCGAAATAAGTCAGCTTCGGTAGCCTAGGGACTAAGTCCCCAGCTGGGGACTTAGTCCCTAGGTTGACGCCCTTTTTTTCGATTAAGACCTCAACAACCTTGCTAATGTATTTTAAATTATTTTCAAACGCAGTTTTCTTTAAAATTTCATTGAGATATTTTTCACGCCGGGCTTTTTCGGTTTGGGAAACATTGTCTTTCATTTTCCAAGCCGTAGTTTCTGGGCGGGGAGAGAATTGTCCAAAGAAAACCATATCAAATTTAGCTTTTTCCATCACCTCGGCTGACTGCAAAAATTGCTTGCGAGTTTCGCCCGGAAAACCGACGATAATATCGGAGGAAATTGAAAATAATTTTCCCGGTTTATTTTTCTTGAAAGCGAGCTTGATTTTTTTAAGGAGGTCAAGATAATGCTTTTGATTATATTTGCGATTCATACGTCGCAAAACTTCGTCGTCGCCAGCTTGCAAGGGCAGATGGACATTCTCGCAAACTTTTTTGGACTTGGCAATTACTTCGATTAACTCATCGCTCATATCCTTCGGATGCGAGGAAACAAATTGAATCCAAAAGTTTCCAGGGATGGCGTTGATTCTTTTGAGCAACCATGCAAAATCTACGGTTTTTGTTTCATGTTTTGTGCTCCATGTTCCATGATAGGAATTTACATTCTGCCCCAATAAAATAATATTTTTATAACCCCTGGCGACGAGGTCTTTGACCTCGCTAAGGATTTCTTCAGCTGGTCGGGAAACTTCGCGCCCGCGGGCATTGGGCACGACGCAATAGGCGCAAAAGTTGTTGCAACCAGTCATTATCGGCACAAAAGCCTGAAAGTTATTTTGATGTTTTGGAATAATGCTAAGATAATCATGACTATTGTCATTTCGAGCGAAGTCGAGAAATCTTGTGCCGTTGCAGCCGCTAGCCAACTCAGATCCTTCAACTTCATTTTTCTGATTTTGATCAGAAAAATTTCGCTCAGGATGACATAAATTTAGTTTCCCAAAAGCTTCGGGGAAGTTTTTTATTTCGCAAAACAAATCAACTTTGCTCTTCATTCTCTTTTGGACATCGGCGCGATTCGCCAAGCAGCCCGTCATGACGATAGCTTTTGGTTTACCTGCCTGCCCGGTAGGCAGGTAGTCCTTAGTTTTTTGGCGGGATGCTTTTTCAGCTTTTCGCAAATTATTAATCAAACTATACGCTCGATTCTCGGCGGTTTGCTTGACTCCACAAGTATTAAAAATTACCAAGTTGGCAGTTTCAATTTCATCGCACGCTAAAAAACCTTGCGCCTCCAAAAAAGTCGCAATTCGCTCGCTATCCGAAGTGTTCATTTGGCAACCAAAGGTTTTGATGTGATAATTTTTTTTCATATAGAGTGTTCATCTTTACCCCGCACCGAGCTTTGCTCTGGTGCTGGGGTGGCAACCAAAGGTTTTGATATGGTAGGTTTTGGAAATAGGGAACATCGGGCTTTGGAAATAAGATCGGAAATTAGAAAGGTGAAGTAAGCTTCTAGATGAATGATTGCCAAGATTGTTTTAACTTGAAAAGTTGTTTTCCAACGATTTCATACTCTTTAATAAGTTTTCCTACTGATTCTGGGTTTACGGAATCAAAATATATATCTCGTGCATGACATAGGCTAACGATGGTTTCGTTATTTTCAGCTACGGCATCGTCTAAATATTTATGGAAACCTCTTTTTTGATGTCTTTTTCCAAATCCTTCAGCTATTAATCTTGGGATAGCCTTAGCGGATCTTCTCAATTGGTCAATGAGATCAAATTTTTCTTCTTTTGGTAATTTAATAATAACTTTAGTGCAGACAATAATCGACAGATTATATGATCTTTGAAAAACATCTAAATCGGTGTAGCTTTTTATGGTTTGTTTTTCCATATGGTTATATTGTTTTTTGTGATATCTTTTTTCATATTTCCTAACCTACTTCCAATGCCCTTTGTTACTTACTTCTTATTAGCAATCTCCCTCACGACCTTTTCCACAAATTCATCCAACCCAAGCGTCTCCTGCTCCTTAACCCCACGCGTCCTAATAGCGACGGTCTTATCGGCAACTTCTTTTTCGCCGACGACGAGAATATAAGGCGTCTTTTGTTTTTCAGTTTCGGAAATTCGCTTGCCAAGCGATTCAGCTTTGTCATTGAGCTGGGCGCGAATGTCATTTTCCAAAAGTTTAGTTTTAACTTCTTCGGCATATTCGCTAAATTTTTCTGAGATTGGCAGGATTGTAACTTGAACAGGGGAGAGCCAGAGCGGAAAGGCGCCAGCGAAATGTTCAATCAAAAGCGCGATAAATCTCTCATAAGAACCAAGGATAGCGCGATGCACCATCACAGGATGTGCTTTCCCGCCTTCGTTAGTAGTGTATTCTAATTCAAATCTTTTTGGGGTAGCAAAATCTAATTGAACAGTTGGGATTTGAATTTCTTTGCCAAGGGCGTCGCGAAACATAAAATCTAATTTCGGTCCATACAGCGCAGCTTCACCCTCGTGCTTGATTGCTTTTAAACCCATTTCATCGGAAATATCTTGGAGCATTTTTTCACAAAGATCCCAGTCAGAACTTTCGCCGATGTATTTTTCTGGGTGAGTGTAATCTCTAACTGAAAGCGAAACGCTGTGATTATCCCACATGCCCAGGGAAGTGTAGAAATTTTGAATAATTTCGACCATGTTTTTTACTTCTTGTTTGACTTGGTCAACTGTGCAAAATGAATGACCGTCTTCAACCGTGATGGCAATTACCCGTTGCAAACCCCCAATTTCACCAGGTTTTTCATCGCGATATTGTTTTTCGCTTTCCATATAACGAATCGGCAGGTCTCGGTAAGAGCGCGCCCTGGAAGCAAAAATTTGAGTTTGATGCGGGCATTGCACGGGTTTCATTACGTAATTTTGCTTGTAATGAGAAGTTACTTGAAAAAGTTCTTCACCGAATTTTTGAGCGTGACCCGATTTTTCGTAAAGCTCTATTTTGGCTAGGTGGGGAGTGGAAACTTTTTGAAAGCCATAACTGCGACAAACTTTTTCAATGTGCTTTTGAAGCTCATCTTTAATGATGGTGCCATTTGGGGTAAAAAGTGGTAGCCCAGGACCCACTAAATCTGAAAAACAAAATAAGTCTAGCTCTTTCCCGAGTTTGCGGTGATCTCTTTTGGCAGCTTCCTCAATTAAATGAAAATAATTTTTGAGGCCTTCTTTATCTTGAAAAACGACGCCGTAAATTCTTTGCAGTTGTTGATTTTTTTCATCGCCCTTCCAATACGCCCCAGAGATTTTCGTTAGCGCAAAAGCTTTGAAATTTATTTCGCCAGTTGACTTAAGGTGCGGTCCAGCGCACAGGTCAACTAGGTTGCCGGACTTATAAAGCGTAACCGTTTCATTACCAGCTTTTTGCAAATCTTTAATTAATGCTAGTTTTAGTGGCTGATTGGCCCGCTCAAAATGCGCTAGCGCTTCCTCGATCGAGATTTCTGCTTTTTCAAAGGGATGTTTAGCTTTGATAATTTCGCGCATTTTTTCTTCGAGCAAAGGAAGATCTTCCGGAATTAAAGTCCGCGGAAGTTCAAAGTCATAGTAAAAACCATTTTCAATCGCCGGCCCAATGCCCAACTTTGCCTCTGGAAACATTTCTAAAACAGCCCCCGCCAGAACGTGCGCAGTAGAGTGTTTTAATAGCTCTGAATTAATTTTTGATTCCATATTTTTTTATTAACGGATTAGCGCATTAACGGATTTGAAATCCTAATTCGTTAATTTGCAATTCGTTAATTGTATAATAATAAGTTTTTATAAAATAAAAGCCTCAAACAAAATAGGATAGGAAATTAGCTTTCCTGCATCGAGTCCATAGTTTTAGCTAAGGAGGTTCCACTCGATTTCCCGGATTATTTGGGCACTTTGTGCGCTTGTTCGCAAGCTGCTTAAGCGGAAGCTAGTGGGTTGGTAAGCCACCTTGGCGCTTCATTTAATTGTATTTTAAGTATACAAAAGATTGCAGATAAAGCAAGCGGTCGCTGGCTATTGACGGTTATATAGTTTGGGCTTATGATAGTTCATCGGCCAATGCGTCGAAAATTTTTTATTGTTCTTTTTAACCTAAATTGAAAAGGGAGGAAAAGTGATTATGGAAAATATTTGCGCGGAAGCCTTAACGACTGGTCCAGCCGAAGGTAGGCTTAAGATGGAAGAAGTTCTGAAAAAATCAGTCTATAAGATAGCGGGGTATTATCCTGAGTTTTATAGAAGTGTTTTTAATGAAAAAACTTCTTTCACTATTTGCATGTTAGCAGACCCCAGCGAAGAAGTGTGGCCAATTTGTATTCCGGCGGGGTTATTTTCCTCAGCGGAATACCCCAGTGGGTCAGAGCGTGATTGTTGGGGTTTTTCCTATATCGCGTTAACTCCGATTCGTATAGAGTTGGACATTAGTGAGATGATAAAGGATGGTAAGTTGCTAACGTTTCGAGAAGCTGTCATCTTTCTTATTTTTGTGCAATGGCTGACTGGAGAATGCCTTGATAAGAATAATTTATTGCTGACAAGTTCTTATCTAAATAAGCGCCAAGTTGGTGTGCACTGGGATTGCAATGGCAATTTGCAGGTTACTGATAGTATTTCGGATTTTGCTTTAAATGGTTGCCTGCCTTGTCTTAGGAAGGAACTATCTAAAAAGTAAAACTCGATCGATTTATATGCCGTCCTGCGTTTCAGACGGCATTTTTTTTACGTCCAAATTCATTTTTAAATAGAGAAGCTATTTTCTAATAACATAAGTAAAAATAAACATATTGACAGTTTTGAGATTTCGGCCAATAATTACGCCAAAGCGGAGTATTAAAAAAGAAATAGTTTTTTTAACAATAAAAAGGAGAACTTGCCATGAGCTCGGCGATTGAAGCAGTAACACTGTTTGCTAATCTTGAGATTGGCAAAGTTTCTGAAGAAGAATTTTTTAAATTATCGACAGGAGATTTGAGGCAGTTGTTTAGCCGTTTCTATTTCCAGGTTTTAGGGCTCGAGGTTTTTTTCTCTGCTAATTTGATGCCGGAAGCTAAGGAAGAGTTCTCCTTAGCAATTTGCATTCCACCTAGTCGCTTATTAAGGAATTCCGCTAAATTTAAAAAAAATGAAGAAACCATCCTTCCCGAAGAAAATATTTTCTTAGAAACACTTTGTGAAATTCTGGACTTTTCTGGAGAAAATAAAAATTTTTTTATTGCGCGGACGAAAAGAGAAATTAATGCGAGTGAAAAAAATCAAAGAGATTCTGAGAAAAATATTTTAACCTCCTTAGAATATTTAATACTGAGAGAATTTTTTCATTGGTTGACCGGCCAGCATTTAGATTGCGAAAATACAATAATAACAAGCACCCGCAATGAAGAAGGTGAGATTATTGTGTTTATGATTAATGAAGACGGTTCTTTTTGCTTGGAGAGTCGTCCTGGATGGTTAACTTTTTTTAGTTGTAACTTTACTCGCAAAGCGATTTATTAAAGTTCTTTCATTTGCCACCCCAAGTAACGGGGTGGCTTTTTTTATTTACGCCAACTCCACCGTTCCGCCGGCAATAATTTTTCTGATTTCTTCGAGGGCTCCTTATTCATTCATTTATTCATTTATTTATTTATTCATTTATTTATTTATTCATTTATTCATTCATTTATTTATTCATTTATTTATTCATTTATTTATTCAT
>CAIPMZ010000113.1 GCA_903866285.1 uncultured bacterium | reverse complement strand
TAAACATGTATCATATAAAATAAATGACCGTGGCTCATGTGCCCATATTTCCTTTTCAGCTAACAATGAAAAAGACGCTCTTCCTGAAGACCAAATGCTAAAAGTTGTTAACTCTTTAAAGCGAGTTCCATAATTATCTTCTTAGTTTATAACAAGTTTTTATAAAACTAAGCAAAATTAAAATTTACAGCGATGACTATTTAAAAAAAGTAGTATATGGTCTACTCAGTTTGCCCTGCAAGATTAAAAATGCTAAACTTAAGATATTAAGTTAAGAAATATTTTTAAAATTATTTATCCAGATGCAAAAAGAAATTGTAATGTATACCGATGGTGGATCGCGGGGAAATCCGGGACCGGCGGGGATTGGGGTTTATATCTCGGCTAAAAGCGGATCCGCCTCGGGCGGAGAAACTACCCAGTGGAAATATGGAGAGTGCATTGGGATTAAAACTAATAACGACGCTGAATACGAAGCGCTGATTTTTGGACTGAAAAAAATAAAACAACTCCTAGGTAACGTTTCCGCCAAGCAAGCCCATGTGGATTGCTTTTTGGACAGTGAGTTAGTCGTCAAACAACTCAAGCATGAATATAAGCTAAAAGAACCTCGCATCCAGCAATATTTTTTGGAAATTTGGAATTTAATGCTAGACTTTAAACAGGTGACGTTTACCCACGTCCTGCGCGAGAAAAATAAAATTGCCGACGCGCTGGTTAACGAAGCGCTGGATGGAGAAGGGAAACAGGGCAGTTTAATTTCTAATTTCTAAGCAATTTCCAGTGATTAAATTATAAAAATGTATTTTTTTTCCTCCTTTAGAAAAGTAGCAGCTGCGAGCGAGTACAACAGCTGCGAGGTGGATTTGAAAAACTAACTTATATAAAGAAAGTTTTTCAAATCCCTCCCAACCTCCCTTTTCCAAAGGGAGGAGTAATATTTCTTAAAATTTTAAACTCGCCTCGATTCGACAAAGTGTCTCAATAAGTCGAAGCGGGTCAAACCTAAATATCTAAGTTTTAAAACATTTAATCATTTGAAATTCATTTTAAATTTAAAACTTCAAATTTAAAATTTCCTAAGCTATGAAGAAAACAAAAAAAATCTTAATCTGGGTCGGGGTGGCGGTCTTGATTATCCTTGGGATAGTTATTTATTTTAAAAGTAAAAAGCCAGTGACAACTTATACGACAGCCGACGCAGCCAAGGGTACGCTAGCGCAAACTGTCTCGGTTACGGGCGACCTAGTAGCCAAGGATGAGATTACGCTTAACTTTGAACTGGGCGGGCGAGTGAGCAAGGTTTTTGTTAAAACTAGCGACGAAGTTGCCGCTGGGGATAAAATCGCAACCTTAACTGACGCTTCGCTGCAAAAGCAACTTGACCAGGCTCAAGCTGGGCTTGATCAGGCGATTGCTAACGCTGGCGCCAACAGTGATACGCTCAGAGAAGCGAAAGTTTCTAAAGACAATACCGAAAATACCTTGGATGATACGGAAAACTTAAATAAACAAAGTATCGATGCCTCGCAGCAAGCCGTGGATAATGCCCAAAAATATTATGATGATGCAAAAGATTTTTATGATGGTTCTCCAAGCGCGCAAAATAAACTGACGCTCACAACAGCTGAAAATGCCTTGGATTCTGCTAAAGAAAGTTTAAAGACGGTAAGGGAGCAAGCAGATTTAAGTCAAACGAATGCCGAGAACGCAGTAGCTAGCGCCAAGGCTAGAGTTAAAACAGTCGAGTCTGACTTTGCCAAGGCCTCTAGAAATGCAACCGTGGCTGGGGCGCGCGCCGCTTATGATCAAGCAATGCTTAATTTAGCCAAGGCGACCCTAGTTTCTCCGGTTAACGGGATTATTACGGAAGTCAATAATAAGCCGGGCGAAATTTTAGGCACGGGCGTAATTAAGGAAGCTTTTTCAAGGGTGATGTCTATGGATATGATTATCGAGTCTAAAGTACCGGAATCAGACATTGTCAAACTAAAACTCGGGCAACACGCTAAGATTACTTTTGATGCCTTAACTTTAGAGGATATCTATGAGGGGGAAGTGATTGAAATTGATCCAGCCTCGACGACGATTCAGGACGTGGTTTATTACCAAATTAAATTAAAACTAAATAGTGTTGATATCCGCATTAAACCTGGGATGAGCACCAACATTGCCATCAGCACGGCGGAAAAAACTGGCGTTATTTCGGTACCTCAACGAGCGATTAAGCTTGAGGGTGAAAAGAAATATATCGATGTTTTACAAATAGCTGATAATACGACGAAAAAAGTTTATATTGAAACTGGGCTAGAAGGAGACGAAGGTATGGTCGAAGTTAAATCCGGACTTAAAGGCGGCGAGAAGGTAGTGACGTTTGTGGTGACTAAATAGTTTTTTAGGCTTTAGCTTATACGAAATCAAATTAGTTCCTGGTAGCAAGACGTTGGAGGCTTAGCCTCCTTGCAACTGGCAGTAATTTAATTGATTCAGTATTATTAGCTTCGTTAGCTTTTAGGGAAATGCAAAAGATGGGTGGGTTGAAAATTTGGAAATAAAAAAAGCCCCGTACCTTTTTGCTTGGGAATATTAAATATTCACAACCAGCAGGGTACGAGGAAAGGAATAATTCACGGCTATCTATGGTCTCCGCAGTTTGGACACGTTGGCCCACTGCCAAGTTTATGGTAAGGCCTGCGCCAAGAGTTGCAATGCTCATTGCGACACCTGGAAAGATGTCCATGCACGCCCCAAGAAAAGACTAGTAAGGCAAGCGCGGTTCCTTCAATTTGGTGGTCAGCAACTATCGCTATCCCGTGAAGGAATATTGCCAACCAGACTAGTGCCCACATTTTAAAAAGCGAAAACTTTTTGTTGGCTATCTTCATTTTTTTGCCTTTGGCTTCGTTGAGCCATTAAGTTATTGAATACTAGAAAGAACCACGATATTTAATTATACGCTAAAATAATGGAAATGTCAACAGTTTGAAAGCCTGTGCTACACTCGCTCGCATTTGCCTCTTTACTAAAGAGGGGGAGTAAAGATAATTTGTAAATTTGTGGGGACTGTAATTTGTAGAAAATATTTTATGTCATTGATTGTTGTTCAAAATTTAAGTAAGACCTATGAAACCGAAGGCGTGAAAACGCCGGTTTTGCATGAGGTTACTTTCGAAATTAAAAAAGGCGAGTTTATTTCCATTATGGGTCCATCAGGCTCTGGCAAATCAACCCTAATGCAAATTTTAGGGATGCTGGATCGGCCGACGGAGGGAACCTATTTATTGGAAGGAAAAAATATTACCCAATATTCTGATGATGAAATGGCAAAAATTCGCAATAAGAAAATTGGTTTTGTTTTTCAGTCCTTTAACTTACTGCCAAGAACTTCGGTGTATGAAAATACGGAGCTGCCGCTGCTTTACGACGAAGATCATTTGGAGATGAATAACGAGAAAAAAATAACCAAAGCTTTAGCGGCCGTTGATATGAGTCATCGCACAAACTATCTTTCTAACCAACTTTCTGGTGGAGAAAAACAACGGGTAGCGATTGCGCGCGCTTTAGTTAATAATCCAGAAGTTATTTTTGCTGATGAGCCAACGGGGAACTTAGATTCGAAATCAGGCTTGGCGGTAATGCGAATTCTCCAACAACTCAATGACGTTGGGCACACGGTAATTTTAGTCACGCATGAAACTTATACCGCTCGTCACGCCAAACGCATCCTAAATATGCTCGATGGCCGCATTGTTTCCGACGAACTCGTCAAAGACCGCTTAATTGCTGATGGAGAAGGAGAACTCCTAAAATAAATTAAAAAGCAAAAATCAAAATGGAAAATGACATTGTAAAATGTAAAATTTTTCATGCATTTGATAATTTTTAATTTTAATTTGTCATTTTGATTTTTGAGATTTACATTTTACATTTCATTCTTTGATTAATAAGTTATAAATTAGATGAAATTAAGTTCCCCCATCAAAATTTCCTATAACAACCTGCTGGCGGCTAAATTCCGTTCTTTTTTAACGATTTTGGGAATTATCATTGGGATAGCCTCGGTGATTATCGTGATGGCTATTGGCGCCAGCGCCCAGCAACTCATTTTGAGTCAAGTTTCGGGAATTGGTTCTAATCTGGTCAGTGTCCTGCCGGGAGGCTCGGATGAAAAAGGTCCGCCAGCTTCGGCGCTGGGGATTGTGGTGACAACCTTAAAAGAAACTGATCTTGAAGCTATCCTTCAGAAAAGAAATGTGCCAAATGCCGTGAGCGGCTCGGCCTATGTGAGCGGGGTTGGTTTGATGAAATATCGAAGTAATTCAGCTGAAAGTAGTTTTCAAGGCGTTTCGGCTAGCTTTCCAAATGTGGAAAGTGTTATTCTAAAGTCGGGAAGATTTTTTACAAATGAAGAAGAATCCGGACTAGCTCGGGTGGCGGTACTGGGACCTGGTCGTGCGGTTCAGCTTTTTGGCAATGAAGATCCTATGGGAAAAGTTTTTTCGATTAAGGATACGAACTTTACCGTGATTGGCATTTTTGAAGAAAGAGGCTCGAGCGGTTTTACAAATACCGATGACCTGGCTTATATTCCCTTGGAAACTGCGCAGAAAATCTTACTGGGAATTAGTCATATTAACAGTATGCGCATTAAAATTGACTCGCCCGCTAATATGGAAAGGGCCACTGCTGATGTTAAATATGTCCTGAGGACTCAGCATAAAATAAAAAATGTAACGGATGAGGATTTTTCGGTGCGTAATACTGCCCAGGCAATTTCGACGATTACGAATATTACTAATGTTTTAAAATATTTTCTTACCGGGATTGCTGGAATTTCACTTTTGGTTGGGGGGATTGGCATTATGAATATTATGCTCATTTCAGTTAATCAACGAATTCGGGAAATTGGACTTCGCAAAGCCGTTGGCGCTAGAGCGCGGCACATCATTGCCCAATTTTTAATTGAAGCGGTTTTTCTGACGCTAATTGGCGGTCTGGCGGGTATTGTTTTTGGGATTGCGCTTTCATTTTTAGCTTCCGTGGTTATTAACGCCTTAGGTTATAAATGGGAATTTATTATTTCGCTTACCTCCATCGGGGTAGCAACCTCCGTAGCGATTTTGATCGGCGTTATTTTCGGACTGTATCCCGCCCGCAAGGCTTCGCGGATTTCACCAATGGAAGCACTGCGATATGAATGATTTACTATGTATGTCTAAATATATTTTAAATTAAAAAACGCCTAGCGATGCTGGCAGGCCCGCCCGCAAGGCTTCGCGGATTTCTCCGATGGAAGCGTTGCGATATGAATGATTTTAAATTAAAATTAAAAAATCAAAATGGAAAATGACAAAGCAAAATTTAAAAATGAATTCAAAAAAAGATTATATAATTTTGTGTTACGTCTGATAAGATTTATTGATACTCTCCCAAAAAGTTCCGTAAATGATATCATGGGTAAGCAATTATTAAGAAGTGGGACAAGTATCTTAGCAAATTATGTAGAAGCTAATTCGGCAAGTTCGAAAAAAGATTTTATAAACTTTTTTACCCATTCCTTGAAATCATCAAATGAATCAAAAGTTTGGTTGACTTTACTGAGAGACACGCATAAAGGAGAAAAGCAAGAAATAGCGTGGTTGCTAGCAGAGTTAATCGAAATTTCTAATATTATAGCCAGTAGTATCCTTACGCTAAAAGGTAAGAAATAATTTCTTATCATCTAGTGAAGAGACCAAAATTTTTTATTTTAAATTGTCATTTTCCATTTTGAGATTTACATTTTTCATTTATTATGTTTAAACGCCTTCTCTTATCAATAAAACTTGCCTTGCGCAGTTTGACCATTAACATTGGTCGAACGGTTTTGACATTGGTGGGAATTATTATCGGGATTTTATCCGTAATTGTCGTCACTTCGAGTGGCCAAGGCGTCAAAGAATATATTTTAGGCCAAGTTAATAGTTTCGGGACGGATGTTATTCAGGTTGAAACGAAAGTGCCAGCTACGGGTAAAACTTCTTCAGCTAACGCAACGGGACAGGCGCAAGGGATTCAAATTACAACCCTGAAAGTTTCCGATGGGGAAATGCTGAAAAAAATTCCGAATGTTGATAAAGTCGCCCCCGCTTCGATTGGCCAAGAAATTGCTACTTATCAAGCTGCGAATAAGCGGGCGATGATTTTTGGGGTTGGCGCTGATTATCCTTTCGTGGATAAATCTACTAAGGTCGCACAGGGCGCTTTTTATTCGCAAGGCGATGATAATGGCCTAGCGCAAGTAGTTGTGATCGGGAGCGACGTTAAAGACGCCCTTTTTGGAGATCAAGAAGCCATCGGCAAGGAAATTAAAATTAAAAGTTTAAATTTCCGCGTGGTGGGGGTGGCTGAAAAAAGAGGGGCGGTAACTTTTTTAAATTATGATGAATTTATTTTTATGCCGGTGCAAACGCTCCAAAAGAAAATCTTGGGGATCGATTATGTCCGCATGATTACGCTAAAAGTTAAAGATGCGAATTTAATTGACGTGACGGCCGCTGACGTTTCCGACGCGCTTAAGCGTCAGCATAAAACGCCCAGGGAGGAACAAGAGGATTTTTCCGTTTCAACCATCCAAGAAGCCCAGAAAATAATCGGCGACGTTTTTGGAACGATTAATATTTTGCTTTTGGCGCTTACTTCGATTTCCTTGGTCGTCGGTGGAGTAGGGATTATGAACGTCATGTACGTGGCGGTCGTCGAACGAACTTTTGAAATTGGTTTGCGCAAAGCGGTCGGCGCCACCTCGGCTGATATTCGCAATCAATTTTTATTTGAAGCGATTTTTATAACGCTAATTGGCGGTTTGATCGGGATTTTACTGGGCTACTTAATTTCTTTCGGACTTTCTTATTTAATTAAGAGTCTGGGTTTTAATTTAAATTTCCCTGTGACGCTAAGCGCAATTTTCCTTGCCACCAGCTTTTCGATGGCTACCGGCATTATCTTTGGCTACTATCCCGCCTACAAAGCCTCTAAGCTCTCGCCCATGGAAGCGCTGAGAAAAGAATAAGACAGCTTAAAAGCTTTTTAGGCGTTAGCTTTTTAGGTAAATGAAGAAATGGATAAAAGTGGCTGGAATGGCTTAGATATGGTAAGCTTGAGGTATTAAAAAGCTAAATTTAAAGTCATGGATTTTCTAAAGAATTTTTTTAAAAAGAACTGGAAGGATTTTTTTCTAAGTAAGTTTAAATATTGCGCTTGGCGAAAAAGGGAAATCTTAAAAATAAGCTTGCTGATTTTTGCGCTTTGGCTGGTAGCTTTTCTGGTTGAATTTTTTGGATTTGGTAAAAGTTTTAATCAGTATCGCTTTCTTTTAATACTGGCGGTTGAAGCTTTAACAGCAGTTTTCTTTTTGATAAGAAAGAAAATAGGCGAGCGTCCTGAGCTAGGATTTTTAGCAGTAGTCTTAATTTGTGGAAGCTTGCTGTCCTTTTCTGAGCCTAAAGCATATGTGAACTGGGATGAACAAATTCATTATAAAAATGCCGAAAAAATATCCTTGGCTATTATGGGAGGATTTTCGCGTCCAAATACGGTTAAGTCTTCATATTCTCTCCAGGAACAAAAAAAGATTAATGAGAAGGTTGATAGCCAGTATAAGAAAGCCCAAGTTAAATCGCGCAATTTTTTTGAGGTTTTTTCTTACAGTAAAATAGCTTATCTTCCTTCGGCAATAGCTTTAATAATCGGTGGGATTTTACATTTGCCATATCATCTTATTTTTATTTTTGGGCGCTGGATTAATGTATTAGTTTACGCGGTAGTCATTTATTTTGCGCTCAGGAAATTAAAAACTGGTAAAATGATTATGTCAGTTATTGCCCTTTTCCCAACAGCGATCTTTTTAGCGGCTAATTACAATTATGATTCTTGGCTTACGGCCTTTACGATGCTCGGACTAGCGTATCTTTTTACTCAGTTGCAGGAACCAACAAAGAAACTTACCAGGCGCAGCGGGTTCATTATGGTCGGTGCTTTTGTCCTTGGCCTTTCGCCGAAGGCAATTTATTTTCCACTGATGATGCTTTTATATTTAGTCGGACGTGAGAAATTCAGTAGTTTGAAAAAATATCGAGTCTATCTTGCAGTGACAACGCTCGCCATCTTATTTGTTGCGGGAAGTTTCTGTCTGCCTTTTTTGGCCGGGGGGATGGATCATAGTGATAATCGCGGAGGGAATGGAGTTAACTCTGCTCAGCAAGTTCAGTTTATTCTTTCAAACCCACTTGGTTATCTAAAAATTTTAGGAGATTTTACTCTTAATTATATCAACCCGCTTAATGCTGGTGGGTTTGTTTCCTTTTTTGCCTATTTGGGAATGACAAAAGGTTTTTGGATACTGCTTTGTTTGCTTGGGATCGTTACATTTACTGATAGAAATGAATACGCTAAAAAAACTTCTGGTTGGAGAATGAAATTGTTAATGATTGTAATTTATTTAATAAATGTCGCGCTAGTTAGTAGCGCACTTTACGTAGCCTTTACGCCAGTTGGAAGTTTTTCAATAAATGGGGTTCAGCCGCGCTATTTGATCCCGCTTGTGTTTCCATTGCTTTTCGTGCTTGGGGGTAGTCGTTTTAAAAATCCACTAAATAAAAATATTTATAATCTTTTTATTTTTAGTTTAGTTTCAGTTATATTGCTTTTTGGGATTTGGGATTTGATTATTAAATTTTATAATTAAGCTATAAATATGTTGCATTATTTTCAGGTGGCGTTGTTTTTTATGAGTGTTATGGTGTTTTCCTTATTGGTCTTAAAGAACAGGGGTCCAATTTTTCTTTTTAGGGCTGTAGGGCTTTGCTTCTCTATTTTAGTCGTGTTTACTTTCAACCTCAATTGGCTATTAAGGGTCCCATTATCTTTGTGGTTGGCTGTAAGCTTATTTTCTATTTTATCTTTTTTTATTTTTTTCTTTAATAATGGGAAAGTTAAACATAAGAACATCGCTGATGCTTTAATCCCTAAAAAAATAGTAGCTTCCTTGCAAGAATGGGGAATTCCAGTATTCTTTTTGATTGTTATTTTTGGTGCTTGCTATGTATATTTTGGGAAAAAGCTTGATATGCCAAACTATTCAGTTGGTGATGGCGCCATTCACTATAAGCTGATGACTCAAACAGTAAATAGCGGCATGATGCCGTTATTTTTACCAAATGAGCTTTTTGTTGATTCTGGGAATAATCCAGATTTTAAATATCATAACCTGACTTATTTTCCAGGGACATCGGTTGCGTTTTATATCTTTAGTAAGGTAATCGAGCCAAAAAATCTCGTTTCAATTCTTCAAATTTTAAATATTGTCTTTTTTGGGTTGATATCTCTTTATTTGGTATACATTTTTATCGTACGTAAGAAAATTAAAAACAAGTTATTGATTTTTTCAGCTTTCTTTTTTGTTGCAACTGGTACTTTTTTTGATTTTATTTTTAACTCGTATACAACTCAACTTTTCGGTTTGTTTCTATTACTATTTTTCGTCGATACATTTGATGAATATTCAGAGGGAAAAATTTCCTTCTTTATTCCAATGTTTTCTCTGGGCGCTCTAATAATTAGCTATTTTTATTGGCTCCCGGTGGCTTTGCTTTATGTTTTTTTCTCAAACACGCCAAGCCTGAGAAAGATATTTAAATTTTCGCTTGTTGATTTATTTAAGGAAAATAAATTAGGTATCAAACTGGTGGTTGTTCTTGGCGGGCTGCTTCTGGCTGGTGGCTATATTTTTCAGGTTTTTCAACAAAATATTCTTGGTTATGCTGGTGCAATTGGTGGTATTCCAAGGTGGAAGTTTTTTTTGCCTCAAATGTCAATGATGCTTCCATTCGCGGTTATAATTATCTATTTTTT
>CAIPMZ010000112.1 GCA_903866285.1 uncultured bacterium | reverse complement strand
TTTACGCGAGCTTCAACCATCTTATCTACAATGTTACGATTTTCATCGGTTGCCACGCGAGCATGGGTAATAATCTGGCGATCTTCGACAGTTGCGTTAACATACGCAATTTCATTGGAGATATGCGGTTTAATTTGAACGGTTTTCTTGCCAGCTTTGATAATTTTTTTAGCTAGCTCCTCGTCAATTTTATCCCAAATTTTTCCAACCCCAGGAATATCTTCATTTAAAATTCTATTTACAAGTGCCTCTTGCGTGGCTGGAACTTCTTTTTCAATCCGAATATAAGGCGTCTCTAAAAAGCCGAAATCATTAATTCGAGCGTAAGAAGCCATGTGACCTACCAACCCAATGTTCGGACCTTCTGGAGTTTCAATCGGACAAATTCGGCCATAATGCGAATGATGCACATCGCGAACTTCAAACCCAGCGCGTTCCCTGGTTAGACCTCCTGGTCCCATCGCTGAAAGACGACGCTTATGTTCCAACTCAGCCAAGGGATTAACTTGATCCATAAACTGAGAAAGTTGCGAACTTGAGAAAAATTCCTTAATCGCCGCCGCCACCGGTCGAGAGTTAATCAATTGGCCTGGCACTACCGTTTCCACATCACAAGTACTCATGCGATCTTTGATATTGCGAGCCATGCGTGACATTCCGATGCGTAATTTATTTTGAACTAATTCGCCCACACCTCTCACGCGACGATTTCCGAGATGATCAATATCATCAGCCATGGCGTTTGGCGTGTTATTAAGTCGGATAATTTCCTTAATAATCAGCAGCAGGTCGTCCATCCGAAGAACCCTATTTTCTTCATTATCCTCACGTTCAACCATCAAACGTTGATTTAAGCGATAACGTCCCACGCTTCCAAAATCATATTTTTCAAAATTGAAAAACATGCCATTAACTAATTGTTTAGCATTTTCTTCGGTAGCTAAATCGCCGGGACGAATTCTTTTATAAATTTCCTTATAACCTTCACCTTGATTTTTCGTAATATCTTTAACTAAGGTTTCATTAATAAAATGAACTTCGCCATTATCAGCGCCATCGAAAGCCGCTAAGATTTCTTCATCTTTCTGCATGCCAAAAGCACGCAACAAGGAAGTTACGGGGATTTTTCGTTTGCGGTCAATGCGAACGTTCAGCACGCCAGTCAAATCAGTATCAATTTCAATCCAAGCTCCGCGGTTAGGAATCAGTTTAGCGCCAAAGAGCTTCTTGCCTTTTTGATATTCCATCGTGAAGAAAACTCCTGAAGAACGAATCAGCTGAGAAACGACCACGCGTTCCACCCCGTTAATCACAAAAGTTCCTCGCTCAGTCATTACTGGGAAGTCTCCCAAATAAATTTCTTGCTCTTTAATTTCACCCGTCTTCTTAATCACCAAACGCGCCTTAGCTCGCAGTGGCGCTTCAAAGGAAATGTTTTTACTTTTAGCTGTAAGCTCTGAAGTCTTTGGTTCGTCTAAATAATAGTCAGTGAGCGAAAGCTCTAAATCCTTACCCGTAAAATCATTAATCGGATTGATTTCATCAAACAGTTCTCGCAGACCTTTTTTCAAAAACCATTGATAAGCGTCAATTTGACCCTCGATCAGGTTTGGGAGTGAAACTACTGTCTGCTTTCTGAAAAACTTTCTTCGACTCAACGATGAAGATGCTCCATAAGAGTCCTTCACTTTGAGGGCTTTCTTTTCATTGACCATAAAAACAACGCTCATCAGTTCTCCTTGTTTTTTGGAATTGTAACCAAAAACAAAGAGCCGAAATGAGTTTTAAATTAAGGCTATTTAATTCGCTCGCTTGTGTTTTTTCACTTTCATTCTCCTTTGAGAATTATGCCTTTTCTAAAGCCTTTTATAGCTCCAAAACAGACGAAGATTATGCACTTTTTCCACCCCCAAAAAATGCAAAAAAGAAAGGAATTTCAATCCTAGTTCTTGAATATGTTTCCAGCTTAACACAAAGCTAAAAAAGTGTCAACAGAAGCCAGAATTGGACTCAGATTGTTATATTGTTAAATTGTTATATTGTTAGATTACTGTATTGTTTGAAATCCCCCCGCTATGTGTCATTCTGAGCGAAGTTGTTTTGTCGCCAAAGAAAAAACAACGCAGTCGAAGAATCTGAGCCTAAAAAGCCTTCCCGTCGGTTCAATGTCTCTGACTTGAACCGCACCGTCCTTACATGACATGTATTGAAAAAATTACCAGTCCCAAATGCCTCACCTATCGAAGTAGGCAATTAGCCATTA
Source organism: uncultured bacterium (assembly GCA_903866285.1). Taxonomy (GTDB): domain Bacteria; phylum Patescibacteriota; class Minisyncoccia; order Moranbacterales; family GWC2-37-73; genus CAIPMZ01. The sequence goes on along the minus strand of CAIPMZ010000112.1, from coordinate 12,998 downwards.
ACCAATAAAAAAATTAACTTTTTAGTTCAATTAAAAAAAACAAAAAAACGAGATACAAAAAAAGACGAGGATTTCTCCCCGTCCTTTAAAGCGGTATAACGTTCAAACGTTTTTAACGTTATAACGTCACTGACTTATTTCTTTTTCTTTGAAGCCAAAATTCCGGCAATCGTCCCGAGGGCTAGACCAATCCCAGCGGAAATAGCCGCGGCTTTCTCGGGATTTTTTTTCACAAACCCTTCTACTTTTTTAGCAGTCGTGTCCAGTTGCTTTTTAATTTTCGCGTATTCTCTTTTTGCGATCTTTTCAAGCTCGGCGCCTGTTTCCTTTGCTTTGTTAACTGTCCTTACGGCTGCTCTTTTAACTTGTTTTTTATTCATAGTGTTTTTATCCCAAATCAAACCCTAATTTTTCTCGAATATTCCCTAATACCTTGAATTTATAATTCACGCTTATTGGTGAATTAATTCCCATATTATTAGTGAACATTCGCGAATCAACTCGCGGCTGATTAGTGATTTATCTAATTAAACTTTGCTTTTTCCTAAAAGGGAACCAACCAAAATCGCTAAAACTCCAACTGTCACATAGCCAAGTCCTGGCAGAATAAGACCCAGCACTGAATTTAAATAAACCGAAACTCCAATCAATAAGTAAAACGCTCCCAATACAACTAAAATAAAACCGGCCGTTCGGAGTTTTAAGACCCTTACCCAAGCGTGAACTTTTTGGGAAACATTTTCACTAAGACGCTCGAAAACATTTTCCACAAAACCCTGCACTAAATTTTTCCAATCACCATGATTTGTTTTGAGGCTAGCAATTGATCTTACTGCCTTTTTCGGCTTTGCTTTTACGCTAATTTTGGTTTTGGTTTTTACTGGCATGTTATTTATTTTAAATTATTATTTTCTATTTTTTCGTTCTTAACTTCTTGCTCTTCTTTTATTTTACTCTCTTGTAGCTGGGGCGCAATAGGCTCAGTATTTTTTTTAAGGTGGCGGAAGTTCAAACTAAATAAAAGTAAGAAAATAAGGGTTGTTAAAAATGGAATATGCATATTTGTGAAAACTCCAATCCCTTGAAAAATTAAAACAATAAAATAAAAATTCAAAACTCCTTCATAAATTTTCTTAAATTTAAATTCTTTTATACCCAGGATGAGCGCCAAGACCCAAAAGATTAAAGCCCACCAAAGCGCACTAATCAATTTAAATCCAGCAAGGAAAATTAAGCTAAACACGAAAAAGCTTAGGAGCGTAATTAAATAAATTTTGATTAAATTGTTTTCAATTTTATCGTTAAGCGCCTGTCGCGTTATAGAAAAATTCTTTTCAATTTTTGAAAGATCATAAACACTAGTCTCTACCGAAGAATCGGCTTTCTTATTATAAATTTTTGTACCCCCGATAAAGTATCCGGCTGAATATTTATCCAGCATTGACGGCTCATATTTTTCTCCTTTTGTATCCATAATAAAAGCACTTTTCTTTTCTGCCCAAAAAATTGGCTCGTTAAATCCTTCAGTGCTTAGTCTTCCATTTTCAAGGGTAACTTTTGCATCAGGGTAATTAATGGCTAAATACGTTAACCCCTTATTTAAGAGTTGCCCCATCATGAAAACTAGCACAATTGAAAAAACCAGGGCCGCAATGGAGTTATAAAAAAACCAAAAAAACCAAGTTGTCTGTTGGCTTTCTTCCTTGGCTAACTTCTGAAGAAAATCTGGTTTCCAGATTTCTAAAAAACGTTTTAGTACAGCTTTCATTTGTTTTTGTGTTAATTTTTACAAAAAAAAGACGAGGTTTTTACACCCGTCCTTACTTTAGGCTTCGCCGAAACGAGCCAAACTTCCTCACTACTTTTGAATTATAGCACCAATTTTAGCAAAAGTCAAACAGTAAAAACCTCCCACACCTAAATTCTTGCTTTTGCATTTTTTCTAAAATCTAAATTCAAAAATCTAAAATCCGCTTCCCACATTCCAAGCTTTTGCCACGGTTTGCGCAATGCGCGCGCTGGTTACGCCAGAAGTTTTCGTAATTTTCGTCGTCACTTTTTTAACCTCACTTTTTGAAATTTTATTTTTGCCAAGCAAGCTGTCGATCTTCGGCAGTAGTTTTTCACTTAGCGTGTATTCGTCGTTCCAAGCTAAAATATCGATCGTCTTACGACCGTTCTTTAAAGTTAGTTTAATATCGTTACCATCAAGAGAAATTTCTAACAACATAATCGTTGCAATTTTTAATTTGAAATTTGAAATTTAAAATCAATATCAAATTAATAAATAACTTAATTTTTAAAACATTTTAACATTAAAAATTTAATTAAAGATTCAAACTTCAAAATTAAAAATTTGGGTGTTTACTAAAATCATAGCGCCATAATCAAATACACAATTGATTTAAAGCTAACGACTAACTTTGCTCCAAGCTATTCCCCACGGATCAGTTTTCCTGCCCGGAGCGATTTCACTGTGGCCGAGAATATATTTAATCGCGTATTTCTGCTTTAAAGTTGCGATAAGCGAATTCAGGGCCAAGTATTGCGCCTCAGCAAATTTCCCCTCTTTGGTATTGATAACTTCAATACCGATTGAAAAAGAATTGACGTCCGTGCGCCCGTCTGGCAGCTTAGCGACCCCAGCGTGCCAAGCGATATTCTGATCAGCCACGAGCTGATAAATCGTGCCATCGCGCGCAATCATATAATGAGGCGCCACGCCCGCGTCTTTCCATTCTTGAATTACCTGATCCTTATCAAATTCATCTCCGCCCAAAGCGTTATAGGAAGTATGCACAACGAGCGTATCGATCTTGCGCCCAGTTGCTTTTTGAAATCCCCAATTAACCAAGCTCTGCACAATTTTCCCAGCACTGGAACTTTTTTTCTCCGCATCCAAACTTGATGACTGATCGCTGATGACTGTTGACTTTATCTCTACCTCCCCCTCGCTGTCTCTTATATGTTGACTATCATCTACGGCAGCTTGATTGTTGCCTTTTGCCTCTTGAATACTGCTTATTGAATTTTGAATATTGGCTATTTTTTGTTGCTCATCACTTATTGTCTTTTGATTATTATTTATTGCTTCCTGCGCACTATCACCTGCTTCCTGATTACTAGTTCCTAGTTCCTGGTTACTGATTATTACTTGCCGTTTTTTTTGCAAACCAAAATAAACCCCAACGGCAACGCTAGCAAAAACAATGAAAATAATAATATTTCTCTTTTTCATCTCTTAACCCTATCATAAAAATACAGAAGCTGACAAACTCAAGCAAACTACTTAAATCCTAAATTAATTATTTTATAGACTCGTACCTGCTTGAACGCAAGGCTATAAAATAATTAATTTAGGATTTTTCTAAAAATCTAGCTTGTTATTTCGCTTCTTTTTTCAAGATTGGCAACGAAGCACCATTCCACCGTAAATACATTGGATCCGTTGGCGCAGGCATTGCAATACTAAAAGCGTTTTTTGGAGTTTTTTCTGAGGTTTGCTCAGGCACTAGATATTCAATTTTCTGTCTGACTTTTGCTTGATCTATTTGACTGGCTTTTTTCGCAGAAATTTTCTTACCAGTTTTCTCATTATAATAAGTAACTTTTGCCAACATTCCCGCTGCCTGATCAACCTTTGAATTGTTTTGAACATCGTAAGCAATAAACGTTTCTTTCGGTAAGCCCACTAAAACTTTTTGCATATAATCCTTCCAGATTGGCGCAGCGACAAAAACCCCATCTGCCCCAGCTTTCATTGGATGATTATCATTATTGCCTGCCCAAACTCCCACGACCAGTGAAGGCGTATACCCAATTGTCCAAGCATCGCGAAATTCCTGAGTTGTGCCAGTTTTAGCAGCTACCAAGCGGCCGTCATCGAGAATAAGCGAACTTCTCGGTCCAAAAATTGGGGTTCTCGCTTTATTGTCCGACAGAATGGAATTTATTTTTCGAGCTACTTGCACATCTAAAACTTGCTCGGGATTAAGCTCAGCCTGCTCAATTATGTTACCTGAATGATCAGCAATCTTCAGGATGCTTTGCGCTGGATTTCTAATACCCTCGGTAGCAAAAACTGAAAAGGCGCTCGTCATATCTAGTAACTTAACTTCTCCGCCGCCTAGCACCAAAGAAAGTCCGTAGCGCTTACGATCATTAAGCGTCGTAATTCCCATCCGATGCGCCAGCTCGAGCGTGCCATCAATACTAGCTAAATATAGCGTCTTGACTGCGGGGATATTGAGCGACTGCGAAAGCGTTTCCCGCATCGTCAGTAGGCCATGAAATTTTCCATCGTAATTTCGCGGGATGTAATCTTTCCCACTACCATCTGGTCCGAAATTAGTTTGGGCATCTAAAATTTTTGTTTCTGGCTGATAGCCAAGTTCGAAAGCATGCGCATACGCAAAAGGCTTAAAGGAAGAACCTGGCTGACGAAGGCTAAGCGCCACGTTAACTTGACCATCAATTGTTGGATCAAAATAATTCTTACTGCCCACCATTGCTAAAATATTACCATCCTTGGGATCAATCGCTACCAGCGCCGCATTAGTTGCACCGCGAACCAAATTACGCTGAGCCCCGCTGCTCACGACTTCCTGGGCAGTTTGTTGCATTTCCCAATTCAGGGAAGTATAAATAGCCAGCCCGCCACTGCGCAAAAAATCCCGGCCATATTTTTCTTCTAACTGGCCTAGGACATAAAAAACAAAATGTGGTGCCTCAATCGGTTGAACAAAAGGTTTTATTTTTGCAAAAGTATCCACCTTTAAAGCTTCCTCCATTTCAGCTTGCGTAATAAGTTTAAGCTGATTCATTTTAAGCAAAATATCCCCTTGTCTAAGCATAAGTTCGCTGTGATGCGCCCCATAAGGCGAATAAAAAGAAGGCGCCTTTGGCAACGCTGCTAAAAGCGCAGCTTCGTCCAAAGTCAACTCTTTCGCAGTTTTTCCAAAATATATTCGACTAGCTACTTGGATCCCATAAGCATTTGCACCATAAGGAACTTCGTTTAGATATTGATCCAAAATTTGCTCTTTTGTATAATTTCGTTCTATTTTCAAAGCAAAAACAACTTCTAAAATTTTACGCCTAATCGTTTGCTCCCTCGTTAAAAAGGCGCTTCTAGCTAACTGCTGGGTAATTGTTGAAGCGCCTTGCCGAAAAGAATTGTTTGCAACATTAACCTTTAAGGCACGTAAAATTGCAAATGGATCAATTCCAAAATGATGATAAAAATTACTATCTTCCGTAGCAATCGTGGCTTTGCGAACAACGTCTGGGATTTCGCCATGCGAAATTATGTTGCGATTTTGTTCGCCGTAAAGTCGATATAAAACATGCTCCCCGCTCCTATCGTAAATTACTGAGGTTTGCTGAATCTTGCGCAAAACTAACTGATTTGCGGCTGGAGTAGCGGAATAATAAAGCCAAGCGAGAAAGCCAACCCCCACAAAAGCCAAAAATAAAACAGCGTCTGAAAATCCCAATACCGCCTGCCAGCAATAATGCTTGCTTGATTTTTGGAGCTTTTTTCCCATATACCCTATAGTACACCAATTTGGCGTTTTTATTTAATTCCTACCCCGGTCTTTCATCGCCTGAGCTACGCGTTCTACTGCCAAGGCGTAAGCACCCATGCGCACCGTCGTGTGATGTTTCATTTTTTCTTGCCAAACACAATTAAAAGAAGTTGTCATAATAGCCTCCAATTTTTTCAAAACTTTCTGCTCGCTCCAATAATAGCCATAAGCATTTTGGACTTGCTCTAAATAACTAACTACCACCCCACCCGCATTAGCTAAAATATCAGGCACAACCATAATGTTTCGCTTAGCTAAAATTGCATCAGCTTCTGGCGTAGTCGGGCCATTAGCTACTTCGATAATTAATTTTGCTTTAATATTTTTTACGTTGTCTGTGGTGATTGAATTTTCTAGCGCCGACGGCACTAAAATATCAACTGCTTGGGCTAGAATAGGTAGATTTTTAATTTTCTCCGCCCCAGGATAACCCATAACACTGCCAGTTTTTTCCTTATGTTTTTTTACCTGCAAAACGTCTAGACCCATATAATTCACAATCGCGCCTTTTGAATCGCTCAGTGCTATAATCCGATAACCATTCTTTTGTAAAATTTCCGCCAAATGCGCCCCCGCATTTCCGAAACCCTCAATTGCCACCGTGGCATTTTTATTTAGGCCAACTTTCTTAGCTGCCTCACGCAAAACATAAAAAGCTCCTTGGGCCGTCGAATAACCGCGCGCTTGACTACCACCAATGGAAAGTGGCTTGCCCGTAATCACGCCTGGTTGATGAATGCCGGAAATTTTTTCATATTCATCCAGCATCCAGCCCATAATTTTAGGATCAGTGTAAACGTCTGGTGCTGGTACATCTAAATTAGGTCCCACAAACTTATAAATTGCTTGTAAATATCCCCGCGATAATCTTTCCAGCTCACCTTGAGACAATTTTTTCGGGTCAACAATTACGCCGCCCTTCCCGCCGCCCAAGGGAATATCCGCCACTGCAGTTTTCCACGTCATCCAAGCGCTCAAAGCTTTAACCTCGGAAAGATTAACGTCTGGATGAAATCTAATCCCACCTTTAAATGGACCGCGCGCATCGTTAAATTGACTGCGATAACCCGTAAAAACCTGGACTTTACCACTATCCAGCTTAACCGGAATTGAAACTTCTAAAATTCTTTGCGGAGCTTGCAGTTGGGCAAAAATATTTTTATCAATTTTAATTAACTTTTGCACTTGTTCAAGTTGACTCAGCGCGCTAACAAATGCATCATTGTTTTTTAGCATAACTTTATTTTTTTAAAAAATTATTAATTATTTATTAATTAGGCACCAGGAATTACTCTGCTAACTGGAGAATTAACCTTCCTCATTCATTGAAAATTGAAAATTCCACCTTTGGTAGCTATACCCCCCAAGGGTATCTTTAATTTTCTACGCATAACCCTTGCAATTTATTTCAACAAAAAAAGCCTGCCAAATTGACAAGCTTTTAAAAATTCGAAACTTCACTAGGGGTCATTCGCAATCTGCATTTTCAACCCAAAATTACCTCACAATTTTTACGAGCTTGTTTGCTTTTTAGGCCATGCGAGCGACAGCAAGCTAAGCGTTTGACCCTTGTTTTCGGTCAAGCGCGGGCTCTAAAAAGTAAATAAGCGAAGTAAAAATTTCTAAATTAAGCTCTAAAGACTATAATTTTTATATAACCATAGTCCGTTTTATTAGCAACCGAAATCACTCCCATCTTCATCCTCATCTTCATCATCTGGCTCCACACCAGCCAAAAACTTTTTTGGATAAACTAAAAGCATATTGTTTAATAAATTACTTATTACAAACTAATTATTTCTATCCCAGCTCTAATCTATTTCTATTTTATTTCTTCCGCATTTCATTAGGCCTTAGAAATTAGCCATTAAAAATTTCTTGCTCCATGTTCCATGTTCTATCTTATTCTATTTCACTTCATACGTCAGTCCTACTTCAACAATAATGTCCTGCGTACCCCCAGGCACTTGCGGTGGAGTAGCCGACTTTGCCATCGCGACGTCTGAACCACCATAACCCAGATTATTTGGATTAGTCAAATCTGGAGCTTGCAACACATTATCGTACCAATTCAAAACCTTACCTAATTTAACGCCAGTCGCCTGCGCCAGCCCAACTGATTTTGTCTTAGCGTCAGCAATTGCCAAGAGTCTCGCTTGCTGTTTTAAATCATTCACATTTGAAACTGTGAACTCAACCCCTTGAACTTGATTGGCTTGCGCCGAACCAGCTTGCGCCACTACCTGACTAACAACCTCTGGCTTATTAATAATATCCGAAACTTTAATGGCCAATTTCTGATTAGCGCCATAGCCAGCAACCGTAGAAACATTATCCTTGTAATCATACTGAGGATTTAAAGCATAAGCCTGAGTTTGAATGTCCTCTTTTTTAATCCCCAGCGCTTCCAGTGAAGAAACTGTCTTCGCAACTTTTTCATTCAGCTGTTGCAAAGCCAAATCCGCCGTTTGCACTCTATCGATTTGAACCCCAAGCGTAACCGTTGCAATGTCTGGTTGATAACTGACTTTTCCTTGACCCGTAATTGAAACTTGATTTTGCTGATCACTTACAATTTTCTCTCGCAAAATCGAAACAACCGCAATGGCGGTGACAGCTAAAACTAAACTAATTGCAATCACAAATTTTGGCTCCGAGAAACGCACTAATTTTAATTTTGTTTCCTCTTGCATAAATTTATTTTTAAAAAAATTAAAGCTTAATTTAATTATAACCAACTAATACCAAATCAAACAACTCACGGTTAGTCTCAAGGAGGCTCGACCTCCCTAATGGAGGTCGAGCCTCCAACGTCTTGCTACCACTAATTAAGTTGATTCCGTATCATAGCCCGCAAAGGATAACGCCTTTAATTAAAAAATTTCACCAGCCAACCAAACAAACTAAACTGGCGACTTTTCTCAGCAACATAGGCCTGAATTGCTTGATTATTTTTCTTTAGCGTTTCCAACTGGTCGAGAGTCTCCTTCCTTACTCTAGTATTATCCATTTTTTCAGTAATTTCTTTCAAACTAGTAACCACCTCGGTATTTTGATTTATCACCTTATTTACAAGCTTCAAATTCTTAAAATCAGGTCCTATTATAAAATTTAGCAGGCTACTTCTTTTTTCAATTCCTGCTTTAGCATCCAGCAAACTACTGTCATTAATTGCCTGTTGCTTAGCTAAGCGCTCGAGCTCCTTATTATAGATACCTTCTTGTTGGGCTAGAATCAGCATGTTCGCAACCGGATCTCCCCATAAATAATATTGCACCTCTTTACTCGCCTCCCCAGCGCCAGCATCTAACTCAGTATTTACCTCAATTGCTCCCGCTTCTTGACCACTCTCATCTGCGCCATAGACTTTGATTACCTCCGAATCACTTTGAACAGTATTATCTAAAGAAGTTGAGTTATCAACTTCAGCTGGGTTGGAAGGATCTTGCTCAAATTGAAGCTCCACCTCGACTACTTGCTCCGCCTGCGCCAGGAAGGTCTCGGCAAAACCAAATAATATTATAGCAACGAAAATAATACAACTTTTTTTCATAAATCTTCTTTTTATGCCTACTCCCTAATCTTAGCAAAAATTTAACTGGAAATCAAAAACTGCCCTCGGGCAGTTTTTGATTTTTAGCTAGATATTTTTACTTGATCTCATATTGAATAATTTTACTTTTCTTGCCAGTTTTTAAATCCAGGGCATACCATTGATATTTTCCTTTCGCTTTCATCGCCTTAAAAGACACCGAGAAAGCCCCACTACTATCGGTCTGCTTTTCCGTCGGGGGATAATAACCGCCACCAGCTTTGGAAAAATAGAGGGCGACTTTACTGTTTTTTGAAAAAGCTTTTCCGGATTGAGTTAAAACTTCTCCCTGGGTAATAGTATTTTTGGAATTTTTAATTACCCGCTCAGGGCTAAGGTACTCAACTGTTTTTTTCTCAGCTGGCGATTCAAAACCATTAGCATCCTTGAATTTAATGTAGAAATTTTGTTTTCCACTTTTCTTTTTTAATTTTACACTTACCCCGCTGGCCATGGCTTTCCAACTAGCCCCAGCAAAATCAGCTTTAGTTGAAACCATATAAGCTACAGCGTTTTCGGCATTTTTAAAATTAATTTTTACTTTTTCACTCGTAGTTGATTTTTTAGTGACGGATTCGCTTTTGCCACTAAAGGCTACGCCAGCATTAGGAAAGGAGTCAGCTGCCTTACTTACGCTAACATAGTAATTTTGCGTAATAACCGCTCCAGTCGTAGCCTCGCTCCAGGTTAGGGTATATTTGATTGGCGCAGTGAAATCTGTCATCACCCCAGTACTGGGAGAAATTGAGCTGCCAGCCCACTGACCAGTGTTATCAAATTCAATCTTTGGCGTCAAGTTAGCAGTATTTGCATTAAAAGGAATCACTATCGAGGCATGCGCATCTCTATTCGAATCAAAAGTAATAGCTGTTAATGCATAATTTACCCCCGTGAAGGAAAAATTTGAAATTCCCGGAGCTTCCAAAACTGTAATTTTATAATTTTGCTGATCGAAGGTTCCATCGCCATTGTTGCGCGTTAACAGATAAGTAATTGGATTTAAAACAGAGTCACTAAAATCTTGAGCCGCCCCCGCTACCGGCGAAAGAATAGTCCCGCTGCCACCATTTACAATCGTTACCGTCGGCGTAAGCGAGGATAAATCAGTTCCCCGTGTAACCGCGAGCACGAGGTGTTCACTCCCGTCTGAATCTGCATGAGTTGCTTCCATTGTCGCCCCGGGCAAACTAAAACTTGAAATTGCAGGCCCCGTCGTTACCGTCACCGTATAAGCTTGAGTTCCCCCATCCGCAGCAGTTACAATATAACTTACGGGGTTTGTAAAATTATGCACAACCCCGCTAACTGGACTAACTGATGCGCCTTCAAAATTTATAATTGGAGTTAAGGCGGTTATTTCACTTCTATGCGAATAAGGAATTACCACTTTAATCGTATGCGCCACCTCGTCAATTCTTCCCTCCACCCGATTAGCATATCCCGAAAAATTAAAGCCAAAACTAGTGATCTTTTTAGCCGAACTTAAATAACTAAGGACTCTATTGGCGTTAAGCATTTTACCGGAAACTGTTTTTCCATCCAAGCTCGTATTGGCCGTACCATTACTATTAATAATTTGCTTCACGCTCGCTGCGGATAAGCTGCCCTTATAACTCCAAGCTAGCGCCGCCACCCCAGCAACAAACGGAGTCGCGGCTGAGGTACCACTCATATAAACATAATTATTATTATTAGTCCCATCCCCGGAGCCATCGGTAATTTTTTTAACTTTAACATCGTCTATTGAACAACCCTCGTAATTATTATCTGTGCCATCTGTTACCCATTGATAACCATAGTGAAAAGTAGAGGTTAAATATTGAATATCCAGGGGTACATCCCTAAAACGATAAGTGGCGCTACCGTTAGGACTAATATCGCCATGCACGGCATCAATAGTTGCTTCATCGAAAGCCAGGGGAGTTGAACCCAAATAAAGAGTACTATAAGCTACATTATCACTGCTAACCCGAAAAACACCATAATCCAAATAGTCGGTCGCACTATACGCTGTGTCGCAGGTAGCTAAAAAATCCAGACTGGGTAAATCTGCTTCATTTAAACTACTTAAATCTATTTGATTTGATTTAATTAAATAATTTACATTATCAGTATAAGGTGAGCGCGCTGAATCCCCGAAAAGTACATTATTGCCTGAAACGCTCGCTGTGCCGCTACCAGCCCCGCCAACAAAACCAGCCGGGAAAGCCGGCGGAGTCACCAAGCTAAAATCTTGGAAAGTTACCATCGTTGTTGCCAATGGACTATAGATATTTGTGCCTGGCGCACCGATATCAACCGTGGTAGCTCCATAGTTTGAGAAACTTGCAAGATTTCCATTCTCATCCACGGCTGCTACGCAAATCACATTGGCTTGAAAAGCAGAAAAAGCACAAGGATAGGCAGGATCGGTTTCGTTATTATTAGCATCATTACCAGCCGCCGCTACAAACAAACCATTAAAATCAGCAATCGCACCCAATAAGGCCTCATCTGGGAAATAGTTACCCCAACTAGCATTGATTACTTTAGCTCCATTATATTTTGCAAAACCAATAGCTGCAATAATATTTGAAGTGGTGAGGCTACTTCGCAAAGCCATGATTTTAACATTTTTAGCCACGCCAGCTATTCCCCTGGCGTTATTTTGAGTTGCGCCAATAATCCCGGCCAAGAGCGTTCCATGGGAAGCCCCAGCGAGACCACGCGAAGAATTAACTGGCGAAGGATCATTGTCATTATTTTCAAAATCATAACCGTAATCACAAGCAACTGGAATTCCATCAACAGCCATCACTCCCCCGGCTTGATTAAAACAACCTCCAGCGGAAGCATGCCACATATTCGCCACCAAGTCAGGTTGGTTATAGGCAACCCCAGAATCAATCACCGCCACAATAACTGAATTATTCTCACCCCCAGTTGCGCCCCAAGCACCAGCCGCATCAATGTCGACGCCAATAGTTTTGGTAATGTTTTGACCATCCAGACTCACCGAATTACCGTCGTTATAAAGCCCCCATTGATTAGCTTTACCTGTATCATTGATTGAAGTTAGCTCAGTTGAAAGTGAGCCGTATTGATAATTAGGTTGCACGGACTCAACCTTCGGATCATTGCGCAGCTCTACAATTTTACTACTAAGGCTTGCCTTTGAATCTTTAAGTTTCAGCAAGGAGCTATTATACTGCTCGAAATCTTCTTGCTGGTTTAAATTTTTATTTTTAGCAAAATTAGCAACCTCAGCTTTTCCGCTTGTCTCAGAAAGATCAACGCTGTCTTTAAATTTTACAATCAATTCACCTGGTACGTAATCTTTATTATCAAGCGACGCAACCGCCTCAGCAACCTCAGTTTTAATATTTTTCAAGGCCGCTGCCTTGTCTTGAAGCTCTACCTGCAATTGTGGGTCGGGCGTGGTCTGTGCGCTTGTTACCAAACTAAGTTGCCCTAAATTTGGAACCAGCATCGCCAATAATAAAAAAACAGCTTCCGCTTTCCGATAAAAAGATTTTTTTTGCATCACTTTTTTATTTTATTTTTTATTAAACACTGTCAACCGAATTATTTATAACTTACGGAGCTGAAAATTTCAACGCTCGTGGTTACCTTCAGCCGGTAAGGATTGTTTCCTAGTTAACTTTATTATACCACAACTTACCCTCCAAATAAATACCTTGCACTCGCCCATGTCATACTTAACACTCTGACATGCCTAAAATGGAAAAATACAGTATCATCTCTAGATTTACTCAATTAATCATTGAAGACCCTAGAGATTCTATGCAAATAATAGCAGAAAACATCCTTAACCCTCA
>CAIPMZ010000111.1 GCA_903866285.1 uncultured bacterium | reverse complement strand
TTGTAAAAATTTTTCATAGATTTGGCCAATGTATTTATTTCGCTCAAGCAAAATAGCGTCACTGCGCCAAAAATAATAAATTTCGTCGCGCTCTTTGCTATCTACTACGGTTTCCAAAATCGTGGCATACGACTGCGAATGGATCGCTTCCTGATAAGCCTGAATGGCTAAAATTAAATTGACTTCTGGCGAAGTGATGTAGTCAGAAAGATGCGGTAAGTTAACGGTTTGAATTGAATCTAGAAAAATTAAAAAAGACAAAATTCCTTTATAGGCTCGTTGTTCCTCTGGCGAAAGCTCGCTGTGAAACATCCTAGCATCATCCTTGAGCCCGGAAACTTTTTCCGGCACCCAAAAATTTCCAATCATCACCTGGTAAAGTGATTTGGCCCAAGAATATTTCACCACGTTAAGATTAAACAAGCCCGTAGTTTGACCTTTAATAATCGTCCTAGCCGAAACTTCGTCATTACCTTCCGGATTAAACATTAAATTCATTTTCATTTCATTTTCCATATTATTTTCTTTGCATTTATACATTATACATTCTACGAAATACATACTACCTGAGCCTAGCCGCTGCAACTAACGCAATTATCTTTAATTTCACCTGAAAGACTGCGCACGTAATAAACAGTCTTAATCTCGCTTTTCCAAGTTTTCAGATAGTATTCATACAGTTGGGCCGGACTAGTTTTAGAAGGATCAATCATCCATTCAAAAGAAATCGATTGGTCTACCCATTTATAAAGCACTGCCATCATTTCAATCACTTCGTTCATATCCATGTTAATGTATTCTTTATAAAACCAAAAATTTTCTTTATCGAGCTTTGGCGCTACGCGAACAGTCAAAGCTGATAAATTGGTTTCCACAAAAAACTTTTTATAAATCGGCAGCAACGCCGCTGTGGTGCCAACTACGCCAGCCGTCGAAGTGTTCGGCGCTGGGGCGGTATGATAAGCAAAGCGCACCCCGGAAACTTTCATATCCGCAAAAAGCTTAGTCCATTTTTCGCCATCCTTCGTGTTTTCCAAAAACCACGCTTCTTCCCGACCAAGAATTTTTCCCTTCTCATATTCGCTGCCTTGATACAGTGGATACGCCCCGCGCTCTTTGGCCAAATCAACGGAAGCGCGATAAGTTGCCAGGCCGTACTGCGAAAAGAGTTCATCCACCACCGTCCGTGCTTGCTGACTGTCGTAGGCGATTTTTTGGGTCGCTAAATATTCCGCCAAACCAAGGTAGCCCAAGCCCACACTACGATAGCGCAGGGCTGTCCGGCGAGCTTCTTCGATGGGATAATAATTAAGCGTGATGACATTATCAAGCATTCGCATCGCAATTGGAATAATTTTTTCAATCATTTCCGATTGGTTAACTTTGGCCACGTTAATCGAAGCTAAATTACAAACCACCGTATCGCCTGGCTCGTACTTAATTAAAATTTTTCCATCTTCTAAAGTTTCTTCGATAAATTTTGAAGCGGAAGTGTTTTGACAAATTTCTGTACAAAGCTGGGAAGAATAAATATTGCCTGCGTGCTTATTAGGGTTAAGCCGATTGACGGTATCGCGGAAAAATACGTAAGGCATGCCAGTTTCAACCACCACTTTCAAAAATTTCTTAAAAAGCTCTTTAGCTGAAACGGTTTTTTTCATCGTGAGCCGCTCATCTTTTTCCAGCGCCGCATAAAAAGCTTCAAATTCTTTCCCAAAAGTGTCTTGCAAAGCCTGGCCGTATAATTTTTTAACTTCATAAGGATCAAACAAGGTAATTTCCGCGTCGGCCTCTAGCCTTTGCATAAAAAGATCTGGAATTGAAACGGCTGGAAAAATATCAAAAGCCTTCGACCGGATATCGCCAGTTTCGGTTTGTAAATCTAAAAAATCATAGATGTCCAAATGCCAAATGTCGAGCGTCACCGAAACCGAACCAATGCGAGCCCCGAGTTGATTAACTGAAACGGCAGTATCATTAATAACTTTTACCCAGGGATTAACCCCGCCGGAAACGCCTGCCACGCCGCGGATAAAACTACCGCGGGCGCGGATGTTACCAAGATAAACTCCGACTCCGCCCCCAAATTTAGAAATTTGCGCGATGTTTTCAAAGGCATGATAAATTGCCCGTAAATCATCGTCCACATTCAACTTGAAACAACTTGAGAGTTGGTGAAAAGTTGTACGTGCATTCATCAGGGATGGGGTGGCCAGGGAAATTTTCTGCTCGGCGCAAGCTAAATACATTTGGACAGCAGTTGCTACGCGAGTTTCTTTTGGTTCCGGCATCGCCAAAAATAAACCCACAAAAAAATACATCTCCTGCGGCAGCTCCTTAATGACCTTGTTGGGATTTAGTAAATAGCGTTTTTGCAGAGATAAAATGGTAGTATAACCATATTCCAAATCCAGTTTAGCATCAATACTTTTGGCTGCCAGTAAAATTTCTTCGTCGCTATAAGCATCTCGCAATTGTTTAGCGTAAAAACCTTTTTCTAGATAATCGTGAAAAAGGGCCAGGACGGCTTGCGGCGCATAGATATCGACATGTTTAAGGTTTCGATTGCGAAGCGCTTCTTTATATAAATTAAAAAGCGCAATCCGCCCGGCCACCTCCTGCCAAAAAATATTTTCTACGCTCACTAAATCAATGCAGGCTTTAATTAGTAATTTATTGATATCCGAAGTTTTAATTTCATTAACCAAATTTTTCTTAAAAGTCTCCAGCAATTCCGCAAAGGAACAAGCCTGCTCGTAGCCAACTACCGCCCGCGTAAACAACGCTTCGATTTTGGCAGTCTCAAAAAGCTCCTTACTGCCATCCGCCTTAATCACATACATCAAATGGCTTTCGAATTGTTCAATCAGTTTTTCTTTTTTTTCTTCTCGCTCTTGACTGCGCTGGTTGCGATATAAAATAAAAGCTTTCGCAACTTCATACAGCCCATCTTTCATTAAATGTTTTTCTACGACGTCTTGAATTTTTTCGACACTCGGAATACCCGCCACGGAGTCGTCCGCCGAAGAAGCCACTAAGTCCGCGATAATATCCTCGGTCATTTTAACAATGAAGTCTTTGCTAAGCTGCCCGATTGAATCACAAGCCAGCTCAATAGCTCTTTCAATCCTAGCTCTTTCAAAAGGCGCCAACTCCCCACTGCGTAATTTTACTTGTTTGATGTTCATATTTTTTAAATTTTTTTGATTATTTTTTAACTTAGCTAAATTTGTTTGCTTGCAAAAAG
>CAIPMZ010000110.1 GCA_903866285.1 uncultured bacterium | reverse complement strand
TTTAGTTATGCTGTATTTTTCAGATATGCTAATTTCGGCATATGCGGGATTTAGCATATTGATTTTTTTTGTATTAAAACTCAAGAACAGTGCGGTTCAAGTCGGAGACATTGAACCGACAAAGAGATTTGCTGAAAATACAAGCTCTCTTATTGCTTAAAAACGAAAAAACCAAAATACCAGCGGTCGTATGTTTCGTGGTTTTTTTTAATTTAGTTATGCTGTATTTTTCAGATATGCTAATTTCGGCATATGCGGGATTTAGCATATTGATTTTTTTTGTATTAAAACTCAAGAACAGTGCGGTTCAAGTCGGAGACATTGAACCGACAAAGAATCCGCCCTGGGCGGAGTGGAAAATAAGTGGTTTGGCAACGCTCTTGATTGCTTCTCCGCCCAGGGCGGATCGCAAAGACAGGAACTTATACAAACTTAACTTAATTAGTTGTAGTTTACTATCCCGGAGCTTAGCTCCGTCACAATATAGCACTGATTTAGTTAATTCAGTATTAGTTATTTTGTCAGCAAACAAAACATAATTTGCCCGAAGGAAAGCCCGGCGTCACCGCGGGGGATTTTTTTATTCAAGTAAAAACCTTGTTTTTCCATAGTTTCGGAAATTATTTTGTTGTTGGTCATGCCGCCGGAGGCAAAATATGTATTATGTATTTTGTATGATGTATTATGTATATTGTCTGTTGTATGTTGTCTATTGTATATTGTTATGATTTCCACCATTCCATCGGCAATATATTTTTGCGCCGTGGCGGCTAGGCGTTTTTTGTCTTTATGTAAGTTTTTAATGAGATATTCAAAGAGACAAGTTGTATTTAAAATAAGTAATTCGTTTGGAATTTGTAATTTGCAATTTGAAATTTTGGGTTTTATGTCCGTATCTTGTATATTGTTTGTAATTCGTAATTTGTAATTTGAAATTTTGGGTTTTATGTCTAAGTATGGTTTCGTTGAATTTTCCTCAAGCAGTGCAATCGGTCCATGTTTGCTGAGTCTTTCGTTTTTGGAAAAACGAAGCAGAACTGAAACGGCGTCTAAAACGCGGGCAGTACTAGAAGTCTCCAGGCAATTAAAATTTTGCTCAAGTTGCGACCAAAGCACTTCAAATTCATTTTTTGAATAATATTTTTTTGTCAGTTCGTAGGCTAGTTGTTTTTTGTTTCTGACATTTGAAAATTGAGATTTGATTGGAAATTGAAAATTGGAAATTGGAAATTTATTTATCATAGCAATGATAAATCGAGCTGGTTCCTGTATCGCCATTTCTCCTCCCAGTAAAACCTGATTTTCCAAATGCCCTATGCGTTGAATTTTGATTTTTGAATCTTGAATTTTATTTGATATTTGATATTTGACATTTGACATTTTAAATACTTCCCCTCCCCAAATTTTCCCATCCGTTCCCAGGCCAGTACCATCGCAAGCAATCCCAAGAATTGTATGAGATATGCCACTTTTTGTCATCGCGAGGATTTTTGTACTCGAAAATTCGTGGCGATCCAGGGCTTGGCAACGTTCTGGAGTTGCCTGTCTGAGTACATCCTCGCAAAGACCTGTTGGGTTTGTATTTTGTGTGTTATGGATTAGTTTTTGCTCCATGCTCCATGTTTCATGTTCTATAATCTGTTCTCCTAACGCCGAAAAAACGTGGGCGTGATGATGCTGAACTGGAAAATACTGCGCCTTATATTTTTTCGCTAATTGTTGGGCGAGTTTAGTAGTTTCGAAAAGTGGATGCAGATCAGACAGAATGATATCAGGTTTGATTTCTTGATCCTTAAAAAATTTTAAGAGGGTGGTTTTAAAATCTGAAAAATTTTGCTCGTTTGCCAAATCTCCAAAATCTTGCGAAAAATGCAGGGTGCCATTTTCCCACAGTGAAAAATTTCCAGCCGACTCGGCGCCGAGGGCTAGAATAACTTTTTTATGATAGATGTTGGGGATTTGATATGCCTGCATGTATTTATTGTAGCATTGGAAGTGATTTTTGGTAATTAAGCTTAGTTAATGTCTAGGGTGTCATAGTTAATGCCCAGGGTTGACAAATGGCTTAAAGGGCTATATCATTAAGCATCGTAGTTTTTTAATAATTGGCAACATTTTTCCAACGGGACGTAATTTGGTAAGAGTAATTTTCTGCTGGAAAAAATATCTTTAAAAATAAAAAAAGGAACAGTGGTTATGTTGCGAAAAGGAGCTTATGTTTTCAGTTGCAGCGCGATGTCAAAATCTGGTGCTGGGTGGATAGCTAGCATGGAAAGCGAGAGTTCCGTCGTGGGTCAAGGTGTTAAGACGCTACTCCGTTTAATGGTTAAAAAAGCCGAACTTTCAAACAGTAAGTTTCGGATAATAACATATGCGGAATCAGAAAAATTTTGCATGAGTGATGTCTCGGATGATTTAAAGCTAGCGCCTGGTGAAATACCAAAATATGTTGATGCTTGTGCGCTGTGCTTTTTAATGGAAAATCAGCGAATGGCTGAATTTGGTCTGGATAGTCTCTTTGTAATGCACCCAACGCTTAATGGCGCAAGGATGTTTGTTACTAGGGATTTAGTGCGAATGATAGATCTCTTCTCGGATAAACCGAGGAATCCATACCTAACAAATAGAACAGGTTTTGCTTATCTTGATAGCTAAACTTGTTAATTATCGAAATTTGAGCTTCCGGCAAGGTGGTTGGAAGCTTAAACTTCGAGAAAATTTGCTTGTTCAAAATTGAACAAGCTTTTTAAATAGATAAAAATATTTCGTAAGTCACTTTTTAATAGGTAGCACAACAGGTATATTTTGTGCTATAATAATTTTATACTTATAAAATAAACACAAATGGAAAAACCAAAAATAGCGATTGTTAGTTTAACTTCTTGTGAGGGTTGTCAGTTTGCTTTGCTCGATTTGGGTGAGCGCTTTTTAGAAGTGGCTAAGCTGGTGGAGATGGTAGACTTTCGACTACTAGAAGATGAGGAAGACGATGGGCGCTTACTGGATATCGCTTTCGTCGAAGGTAATCCTGCTACCGAAGTGAATAAAAAGACGCTTTTAAAATTAAGAGCGCGTAGTAAACTACTGGTCGTGATTGGTAATTGTGCGGCGATGGGCGGAATTCCGGAAATTAAAAATTATCGCGAAAAGAAAACTGCGGTTAAGCATGTTTATAAATATATCCAGGGGATTGAAAATGAAGATATTCAGGAAGTAGATAATTTTGTGAAAGTTGACTTTACGCTGCCAGGTTGTCCAATTAACGGCGAAGAGTTTTTAAATTATTTGCCACTCCTCCTAGCTGGCCAGATTCCGACAATTCCAGATAATCCAGTTTGCATTGAATGTAAGAAACGAGGCAACACTTGCTTATTGTTAGAAAAGAAGCCTTGTTTCGGGCCGATGATTTTAGGCGGTTGCGATGCAGTTTGTCCCACAGCTCGGATGGGTTGCCAGGGTTGTCGCGGGCTACGGCCCAAGGGTAATGTCAAAGCCATGAAAGCTACCCTTAAACAAATTATGACCGATGAAGAGTTTGAGAACACAACCGAAATATTCGGACTCCGGGATGATATTGAAGATTGGGAAAAGAAGCAAGGTGAGAATTTTACTTTATAAACTTTATGAACTTTATAACCTTAAAACTTTTTTATGAACATAAAAATAAATCACATTGCAAAAATTGAGGGACACACTGGCTTTATGGCGAGCGTGCTGCAGGGCGATGTAAAAAGCGCTAAGTTTGAGGTGCAAGAAGGTGTGCGGTTAATCGAGGGAATTTTAGTGGGTAGGTATTATAAGGATATGCCAACAATCGCGCAACGGATTTGCGGAATTTGCCCGGTGGTGCATAATTTAACGGCGATTAAAGCGATTGAAAATGCAATGAAAGTCGAGGTGAGCGAGGAAACGGTAAAGCTTCGCAGGGTAATGGAACATGCGCAGTTTATCCATTCACATGCGCTCCATCTTTTCTTTTTGTCACTGGCAGATTTTCTGGACATTGAAAATGATTTAGATTTAGTTAGCGAATATCCCGAGCAAACTAAAAAGGCGGTAAAGATTCGTGAGTATGGGATGGAAATTATTAAAATTATCGGCGGGCGCGTTGTGCATCCACTCACGAACGAAGTTGGCGGTTTTAAAAAAGTTCCAACGTTAGAGGAAATTCAGAAATTAATTGCCCAAAGTGAAGAAATTTTACCGGTGGCTTTAGAACTTGGCGCGTTTTTTAAAACGATTAAACTTCCAGACTTTAAACGCGAAACGGAATACGTTAGTCTAAGTATGAAGGGTGAGTACGCTATTTATGATGGCGACGTAGTTTCCAATAAAGGTTTGCACGTCGGCGTTGATCAATTTGAAAATAATTTTCATGAATTTCAACGACCGAAAGAAATTATCAAGCGCGTGCTAGCCGATGGGAAAACTAGCTATATGGTGGGCGCGATTGCCAGAATTAATAATCAAGGTGAGAAATTAAGTTACGAAGCTAAGAAATATTTAAAGTCGCTTAACTTTAACTTGCCTGATTTTAACCCTTTTCATAACGTCCTTTATCAGATGACTGAAGTTTTGCATTGCATTGAAGAATCTGGACATTTGCTTCGGCAGTTGGCGCAGTGTGATTTAACCAAGGCGCTTACTGGGCAATATAAAGTTCAGGCAGGAGCCGCCGCCGCCGCAATTGAAGCTCCGCGCGGAACGTTGTATTATTGGGTAGATATTGATGAAAGTGGCTACCTTAAGAATGTAAATATTATTACGCCGACGGCGCAGTTTTTAACGCATTTAGAAGATGACATTGCCGCTTTTATTCCTGGGATCTTAGGCGTTGATGAAAAGTCTCGCGAAAAGAAAATGCGCGCCTTTATCCGCGCGTATGATCCCTGCATTAGCTGTGCGGTCCACTAGTGTTCACTACGAATTACGAATTTTACGAATGTACTAATATGAAATAAATTAAAATTGTTATTAAATTTAAAACGAAGCGATTTCGTACATTCGTATTATTTCGTAATTCGTAGAGAAATACATGCATGATTTTTTATTGGCTAAAGAAATTGTCGGCGAAGTTTTGGCAGTTGTTAAAGAAAAGGGACTTTCAAAAGTTGAAAAAGTTTCGGTTGAAATTGGGCTAATTTCCATGGCGCATGATGGCCATGAAGAGCATACGGAAGATATTAGCGTGGAAAATTTACAATT
>CAIPMZ010000109.1 GCA_903866285.1 uncultured bacterium | reverse complement strand
TCGCTGGTAGTTACATTGATATTAATAAATTTATCAACAAAGCCCAGCCAATTGAACAGCAAGCTCCTTACGTACCAGAAACAACCTTTGCTGAATTTAAAATTCACGAGGCTTTAAAGAAAAATATTGCCGATCGCAATTTCGTCCACCCAACTCCCATCCAAGACAAAACCATTGCCCTCAGTCTTGAAGGCAAAGATGTGATTGGCCTGGCTAATACTGGAACTGGGAAAACCGGAGCCTTCCTGATCCCAATGATTAATAAAATCTTAAGCAACCCAACTGAAAAATTGCTGGTGGTTGTGCCAACTCGCGAACTTGCGATTCAAATTGAAGATGAACTCCGCGCTTTTGCGAAAGGTCTTAACATTCAATCCGTTGTCGTTGTCGGTGGAGCTAACATCCGACCCCAAATTCAACGTCTACGCTCTCGTCACAACATTGTAATTGGAACGCCAGGACGCCTAAAGGATTTAATCCAACGCAAGAATTTACACCTGAGTGGCTTCCACAATGTCGTTTTAGATGAAGCTGACCGGATGCTGGATATGGGTTTCATTGATGATATTAAACTTTTACTATCCTTAATTAAAGGACCGCGTCAAACTTTATTTTTCTCAGCCACCTTATCTCCCGAAATTGAAAATCTCACAAAACAATTCTTAAATGAACCAGTAAAAATCTCTATCCGAACCGTAGCGACTTCAGCCCAAATTAACCAAGACGTTGTCCGCCTGAAACCTGGGGAAGATAAAATTGAAGTTCTACACAACTTATTAATTAAGACTGATTTTCAAAAAGTGCTCATTTTTTCTCGCACCAAACACGGCGCTGAAAAACTTTCTCGCGCGCTGCATAGCCGAGGCCTCAAAGCTGAATCTATTCACGGCGATAAATCGCACGCTAAACGTCAACGAGCTTTAAAACTCTTTAAAGAAAATATTGTTGATATTCTAGTAGCTACCGACGTAGCTTCCCGAGGCTTAGACATTCCTGACGTTTCGCACGTTATTAACTTTGACGTCCCAGCCACGCACGATGATTATGTCCACCGCATCGGCCGCACCGGCCGCGCTGGCAAAGCTGGAACCGCGTTGACTTTTATCTAAGAAAAGACTTTCCAAAAACCACCCGCAAGGGTGGTTTTTTAATGTTTCATTAATGTCTTTGTGAGGATGCAATAAAAAACAGGAAACGCCAGAGTAATTCTGGGTTAACTTTTCTTTTAATATGATTACATATTTTCTTCGCTCGCTCGGTAATAAAAAATAAACTTTTTATTACTCTCGCTTCGCTTGAAAATAGAAAAGTTACAAAACTTGCCTACCGGCAGGCAGGGAAATCCCGCACGTGCTTCCTCCCAAGGCGGACAGGTGTTGCTGGGGCAAAGACATTTTGTCACTGCGACCGGAGTGGAGTAATCTGGGCTCAGATCCTTCGACTGCGCTTATCCTCCTTGGGTCGGATTCACTTCGCTCAGGATGACACTATTGTGTCAATTTTTTACGCTCATCGTTCGTCTTTTGCCTACGCACTGCGCAATGTGCGGAGGAGAGATGCGGAATGCAAGAATTCGTAGATTCGTATTTAATTCGTAGTTTCGCATCAGTTAAAATTTATCTTATTCCCCCATTCAGCAATAAATAAACCAAATAAATTGATGCGACATTTTGTAGGATCAACATTGGGATTCCAATCAAAAAATACCATTTCTGAGTCTTGTGCCGAAAGGTAAACATCCCAGCCAAAACTCCAACGCTACCAAAAATCGTTGCCAGAAAAAATAGCATCCCCTCCGAAATCCGCTCAGCCCCATTTTTCTTGGACTTGTTCTTATCCAAAAGCATAAGCACAAAAGCGAGCAGGTTAACTGCAAGGAAAAAGAGAATTAAAAATAAAGATTTATTTTGCATAAGGATATGGAAATAAAATAGAAATATAGTAGAAATATAGTAGAAATATAATAGAGATATGATAGAAATGAGATAGAAATATAATGGAAATAAAGTAGCAATAAAATTGCAATTAATTTCAATTATATCTCGCGAAGCATATTTCTATGTATATCTAGGATATAATTTCGCGAAGCATGTGTCTATTTATTTCTATGCAATCATTTTACCAGGCATATTTCTATATATTTATTATATCTTTTTTCCAAAATAAAAACCAATTTCTAAAAAATTGGCGTTAAAAAAAGGCGTCAATTTTGACAACCTGATTTAAAAGTTCTAGGTAAGAGCGAGTCCATGGACTCGCTCTTACCCGAACCTAGTTCGATTTTTTCCGCGGAAAGGGAAAACAAAAATACCAGATCCAACAACAAAAAGATGAGGCGGCTGAAATAAACGCCACATTTTGTAGTTGCATAACTTCGTTACCCTGGCAATGATAGCTTGTCAAAAAGAGTAGCAGAGCCAGCACGGCCAGCATGGTACCTGGAAGGTAAAATGCAATTCTCCTGCAATCTTCTTTTTCAGAAGAAGGCGCCGTTCTTATTAGCATAGCATTCAGAGCTGTTTTTCCGTACATTTTTCTCTCCTTTTTTGGATTTGGTTAAATTTTCAAGGTATGAAATTAATCCAATTATAGGTCAAAACGAGCCAAATGTCAAGGGTTGGGAAATTTACAAGCAGTAAACCACCCACCCAAAAAGTCCGAGGGCAAAAAGATAATTAAAATAGAAGAAGTTTAATTTATTAACAACCCAGATAAGTAAAGTCGCGGGCAGGCCTAAAAAGGCAAAGGGACTGCGAAAAAAGTGGCGCCGGGTTTCGCCCAGAAGCGACTTAGCATCGCCCGTGCTTGGGAAGCACTGACTCGCAATCGCCAGCCCCAACCAAGCAAAAATAAATCCGATGAGCTCCTTAGCGTGCTGTTTAAAAAGTAAGAAAAATAAGCTTGAAATAGCCGTGCCTAAAATAAGCGGTCCGACCGAGATAAAAAAACTTTGTAAAAACTTCTGCGGACTTTCGTGGACGACGAACCCAGCTGGATTTCCAAAGCGAAAATAACAAACCTCTAAAACCCGCACCCCCGCCCAATCACAAAAAAACTTATGACTAGCCTCGTGCATGACAATCCCAGGTAAAGTTAGTAATGATAAAATCCACATAAATTTATATTTTTTATTATTTGTATTGGTCTTTGCGAGGATGTAATCAGACAGGCAATTCCAGAATTACAAGGGTTAACTTTTCTTTTAATAGAAAAGTTACAAAACTTGCCTACCGGCAGGCAGGGAAATCCCGCACGTGCTTGTTGCTGGGGCAAAGACTTCGCTCTTCGCTAAAATTTCCACTCCGTTCGGCCTGCTGACCTCACTGCGTTTTAAAATTTTTTAACGCTCATCGTTCGTCTTTTACCTACGCACTGCGCAATGTGCGGAGGGGAAAATACAGGATGCAAATATTTCGAAGAAGAATCCTGAATCAATTTTAACTTTTCCTTCCGCGGCAGTTTCTTAATCCGACTTTCTTCCTTTAGGGCTGAGGATCTATCTGCAAAACCGCGAGCATAAACTAGTTCCACCGGCCGGCGACCGCTAGTATACTTTGCGCCTAAGCGAGAGCCGTTATGCTCCCCCACTCGCCTTTCCAAATCGGTCGTTACCCCGCCATACAAAGTTCCATCGACGCATCGCAAAAGATAAACCTGCCACGAAATCTTTTTCTTTTTCATCCGGTAGTAGAAATTCAAATGAGTTATGCTCAAAAGAAATCTCTTTAGCCATAAACAAAATTATCTTTTTACGAAATCACTATCCCACCAAGGAGTAATTACTTTTAAAATTCTCACTGCTGGATTCCTAATCCCATACTAACATATTGTAAATTCAAAAAGAAGCAAGGTTGCTATTTTTTACAATTAAAAAAGGTATCACAGTCATTGACTGAGATACCTTTTTTGTAAACTATGTGCTCTCCTTAAAAGAGCGAGAGCACATAGTTTACGATTGAGTCGGCGCCCATCGCAACAGCGAAGAACGCCCCCAAGCCCACATAAGTGGCAATTTTTTTCATCTTTTTTCTTTATTTATGGGAAAAATAAATTTATTTTTCCCGATTTGAAATAACTATAACTTAACTTTGAATTATACAGCTAAAAACTATAAATGTCAAGGGTCAGAAAACACCCTAACGATTTAAGGCTCTAGAGAGCTAAAATACTGTCTAAAAATTATAAAGTATTTTCACTACTGCTAAAATATACCCTAATCTTTAAGAATTTACAACCCCCTAAAGCTTTATAAAAAAACAACCTGCCATCTTTTAAAAATGGCAGGTACTGGAAACTGGTTTAATAAGTGGTTATGAAAAACGTATTGTCACAGCGTTACGAGCAAACCCAATAGCCTGCATAGCTGAAGTAATAATTTCTTCATACTGATCAGTTGTGGACAGTTTTGAAAAATTAAGTATTCCAACATCAAGATGAATCTTCTTCGTATGTGCAATAGAGAGAGCAAAGATCCTTATAGCATCCTCGTTAAAACCAACCTCAATTAAGCTCCTTCTTACATTTTCATCATAAACTGAAGAATCTCCAATTAAAGACATGGGTAATCCGACCTTAACCCTGACAATCATTTTATCCATAACAAAAAACTTATTAAAATTAATAAAAAAAAGAACATCATATATCAAAACAAGCCTGATTACCTGAATTGATAATAAAGAGTACCGCGAAATTGGGGCGGTGTCAACCAGGGGCGCCTAGCGTCCTCTGATAGCGTTTGAATAAGCTGGCACATCGCCAACTTTTTCAGAAATTTCGTTAATATAAAACTGCTGCCGGGCCTCCTGAATAGGAAGCTTCGTATCCAAAAGTCCTCGCCTTAAAGCTAGTTCATCAGCCGAGGCCGTAAAAAGTAGTTGCCAAGAAAACATTGAAACGCGACCAGAGTCGATTTTATTAATGTGATCCGCAATCAGCGAAGTACAATTAGCAAAAACCGTATTATACCAAGCTGGTTTAGTCGTTGTCAGCTCATTCATTCGCCTCAGCATGTCTACCAAAAGCAGTCTGGCACTTTCCTGCTTCTTCAGCTTTACTGGATAGACATAAACTTTATTTTTTAAAATATTGGCCCGCGAAAGAATTGTATCGCGTTCATCAGCTGCGATATAAACTAAAGGAAAAGTATGGAAAAGTCCCTTCCAGATTCCATAGGCCTGACCTTTCAATTTACGGGCTTCAATACTAATGGATAAAAATTTGCCATTGGCAAATTCGAAAGAAACAAAAGTGTGGGCGGCGATACTCCCCTCATTAAATGGCTCGGCGATATACCAAATTTTTTGAATTTGATTTAAATCATAAGTCCGATCGTAGTAAGCTGGATGCATCTCTGCTTCCGTTGGAAAATAACGAAAATTTCGCACGTTTTTTACCGTAACAAAATCGCCGCTAAACTCTGCCGTTGGAATTACAGTTAGCTGCTCTTGCCAATCACCCTGTAAAGAGGGTTTATCTAAGAAGCTCCAAGCGACAAAGCTCACCAAAGCAACCAAAAAAATCAGCCCCTTATTTTTCCGACTCAATTTATTTTTTAAAAGTCTTAAACGAAGTTTCTTTTGTTTTTGCATATTCCTAAGAAGATTATTCCGGTACTCAACCTGGGGCCTAGTTAAAAGCGCCTGTCCAGTTGTAAGCTATTAAACACCCAGGGCTTTAAGAATTTGCTCAAGTTTTGCAGTAGCCACGCCAACAACGCTATCGCCACCACCATAGTACATAAAAATAGTACCTTTTCGATTCACCACGCCACAAGGAAAAACAACGTGTGCAACCTGACCATTTTTTTCGTAATAAGTTTCTGGTTCAAAAATAAAATTAGTAGTTCTGGAAATGATAACTGTTGGATCTTTAAGTTGTAGGAGCAGCGCACCCACACGGTATACACTCTTATCTGAAACGCCATGATAAAAAAGCAGCCAGCCCTTTTTCGTCCTTATGGGTGGGGCGGCAATACCGACCTTTTGAGAATCCCACATCCCAATTCTAGGCCCTACGATTGGCGTAAAGCTTTCTATTTTATCATTTTTGAAATCAAGCGATTTGATAGGATCCAAGCAAATATGATTATGCGCTCGATGAAAGATATAGTAACGTCCTTTTACTTTTCCCGGAAAAAGACACGCGTCCTTATTATCGATACCTGCTGGCGTAATCATGGAAGGCTCAGACCAGTTCCAACTTTTATTTAAAAAATCTTTTACCGTAATCCTGGTAGCGGCGACGCCTGGCGGATTATTTCCATCGTAGGCAGTATAAAACATATGCAAAGTATCCTCGATTTGGGTAATTCGTGGATCTTCACAACCTGAATTACCGGGATGGCTTTTCGATTCAAATGCTAGCTGGGGGGTATAGATTGGTTCTTTAATTCGCTCATTAATGTCTTTCCCATTTTTCGAGATTGCCAAACCCATCACTGAAGTATCCTCGTTACCCATAGCTCGATACACAATATGGACTTCGCCATTCAGTTCAACTGCTGCGGGATTAAAGACTGCCTTATCCTCCCAAGGATGAGCTGAGACCGATTCAAGAATTGGATTTTTTTCATAACGCTTAAAAATCGGTTCTTTCTTCATGGAATTAAGCAGGTCCTCAAGATTAACATTTGCCCGGCATCCAGTGGTATCGGTTGCACCATAATAGATAAAAAGCTTTTTACCATGCACAAAAGCGCCAGAAGGAAAAATCACATTCGGCACCTGACCAAATTCCTCATATGTTTCCTCGGGCACTAGTAGTGGGCCATCTGTCCGCGCAATAATTTTTGAGGGATTTTTCAAATCTAGCAAAAGCGCCTCAATGCCAAAAACCTTATGCTCAGAAAAATAATTTTGAATATGCGAATAAATAAGCAGCCAACCATCCTTAGTTTTAATCGGCGCTGATCCAATCTCCACCTGATCATTTTCATTCCGCCGGAGTACGATCCGATGCTCCTCAATATGATCATGCCACTGCTTCCAATACTGCTGTGACCAAAGTTGCTCTAAATTATCAAATTCAGCTATAGCGGTAATCACTGGTGGTCGATCGGTATGAGCACTCAGCATAGCCACGTATTTTCCGTTTATTTTTTCCGGAAAAAGTACCATCGCCTTGGCATTAAACGGTGTAACTAAATGTTTCTCACTGATTTTTTTAAAATCTTTAGTGGTTGCCACTGCAATTTTAATTCCGTCTGCAGTAAACGGAAAGGTTGAAAGCGCCGTATAAAAAATATAGTAAGTATCGTCGATTTTTGTCACGCGAGGATCCTCGCAGCCAAATTGTTCCCAATCATATTCTGGCACAATAAGTTGCCGACGTTTATCAAAATGATGTCCGTCGGAACTTTGCGCCCAGCCGATAGTTGAAACGCGTAATTCTTTTCCATGCAAATATTCCATTCCAGACTCAGCTCGATACAAACAGTGAATTCTGTTTTTATCTTGAATGGGACACCAGTTAAAGGTTGCAAAAGATTCCCAAGAATGATCAGCGATTGGTTTCAATAAGGGATTATGCGAAGATTTTCTGACTACAAACATAAGTTTTTTTATTTTAATCAATTACACTCCCGTTATAGCCTCCCTCATAATATCGCGTAAAAATTCATGGATATTTGCCGTAGCTACGCATACCACACTATCGGCTCCGCCATAATAAACAAAAAGTACATCTTCCTTAATAACCGCCCCGCAAACATAAACCACGCCTGACTTAGCTCCATTATTCTCATAAGCCTCCGCCGGTTCCAATACTGGGTGAGCTGCGCGATATAAAATTTTTGTTGGATCATCATGATCTAAAATCATCGCACCAACCTTATACTTATCAGGATCTTTTCTGTCCATCGCATGATACAAAACTAGCCAGCCATAATCAGTTTTAATTGGGGGCGCACCAGCACCTCGCACAATATTATCCCAACGATGATTATCTTCGCCCGGTTTTTTCCCACTCTGAATTACCAAACCTTCTTGATCCAAATCGTCAATGTACTCCACTGCAATACGAGGAGTGATGCTGTGCAGAACTACGTACTTGCCATTTATTTTTTCCGGAAATAACATCCAATTTTTTTGGATTTCGCCAGCCTTTGAGATAAGCATTGGACGTTCCCATTTCCAATTTTTTTGGAGAAAATCATGCACGCTTATTGACGTCAGCGCCACGCCTGGTGGATTACAACCATCAAAAGAAACATAAGTCATATAAATCCGCTCCCCAATTTGCGTCAAGCGTGGATCTTCGCAGCCAACCCAACTTCCGCCGGAAACATATTGCGGAGAAAGAAGGACTTCTGATTTTTGAGGATTACCCTGAAATGATATTGCAGCAAAGGCTGGACTACTTAATCGCTCATCTATCTTAAAGCCATCTTTTGAGGAAGCATACCCAAACACTGAGACGCCACCGGCCCCAATTGCTCGATAAATTAAATGAATTTTATTTTCTAAATGCAGGGCTGCCGGATTAAAGGTTGCATCATACTCCCAAGTATTTTCCGGGTTCGGCTCCAAGATTGGATTACTATGATGCCGACTGAGATGACTAGGTCTTTTTTTCAAGCTTCCAATCCCAGCCGCGGCCGGCTTGATAGCTTCCGAAATTATTTCATTTCGATTTGTCACCCAATAAATATGCAGGACGCCATGGCTGATAATTAAGCCCAGGTATCGCAAAGGATGTTCATTTTCTCGCAAAGTCTTCGCCCAGATAGGCTCACTAGATCTCCACGAAATCTTATAAGGTTGATTCAAATCAAACAAAGCAGCACCTAGTTTTATTTGTTGAGTTGTTTCGGAATTTTTTTTCGACTCATAGATAACCAATATTCCCCGCTCGGTCGTTATCGCATCTAAAAAGCAGAGTCGCTCATCATCAAAAAAACCATTGCGTGGCTTCAGCATTTCGCCAGAAACATGCCAGTCTTCTAAATTTTTTGAGGCCGTTACATAAATAGATTTTTTTCCAAAATAAGCCAGGAAGCTTCTGCGATGTCGATGCCTTGAAACAACTCCAAACTCGGCTGGGAATTCGCCGGTTACCTTACTCATGATATCGAAACGCTCTAAATCAACAGATTTTGCGATAATCGTGCGCAGCTTGCGCTTAAAAAGTTTTGTATATTTTTGCGAATAAGTTAAATACCAAATTTCCTCGCATTGAAAAAAATGAAAGTTATGACAATTTTTCAATTGCTTCCTTTTACCTTTTTCGGAAAAAATT
Organism: uncultured bacterium; assembly: GCA_903866285.1. Taxonomy (GTDB): domain Bacteria; phylum Patescibacteriota; class Minisyncoccia; order Moranbacterales; family GWC2-37-73; genus CAIPMZ01. Next base: position 818 of record CAIPMZ010000109.1, on the reverse strand, counting down.
TGCAAGGAATTTATTTCCTTAAGCTTCCCTCTTACATTCTCATACAAAGCAAGCTCCGTCTTTTTTCCAAGACAGGTAGCGCAAAAAAACCCGACTTTCCCATGAAATTCTGCAACCGCAAGTGGATATAACATTTGTTGTTTTTTTTATTTGTTATTTTTTTCTTTTTTAAAAATGGTAATTCAAATACCCTTTTATTTTTAAGAAATTCTTCCGTAAACGTCTTCAATTCTAACAATATCATTTTCCTCAAAATCGCCAAAGGCAATTTCAAGTATTTGGACGTTATTTTCTAGCGCTTCTATTCGATGCTTCATTCTTCTGGGGATAAAAAACTCTTCTCCGACCGCAGCTTGCTTGACTGTTTCGTCGATGCTAATAACAGGATTTCCAGCAAGAACCACCCAAAACTCATCGCGCTTATCGTGATATTGCAAACTGAGTTTCTTTCCCGCCTCCACTTTTATTATTTTGATGGTTGAGGTTTCATTTTCAGTAAACTGCCGAAAAGAACCCCAGGGTCTAATATCTTTTTTTACATTCATCTTTTTACTTTTAATAACTTTAGTTTTAGTTTTCTACCTTTACCCCACTTGAAGATAGAGACAGCTATTCAGGGTAATTTAAACAGCTTAATCAGATGTCTATAGTATAACATTAAAAACGCCATCGTACAAATAAACCCCAACCAACTAATCAACAAACTTGACCTTATAAATTTAATGCTCTCTAAAGCTGCCATTATAAGTAAATATCTAACTAACTTAACTGCTGACGATAAAAAAATTTAGAGATTTGACTTAGAATTTTAACTTTAG
>CAIPMZ010000108.1 GCA_903866285.1 uncultured bacterium | reverse complement strand
CATGTTGATTTTTTTTGCGAGAAACGTAGTTATTTGTAATTATTTCGATAAACCTATTAAACCATCAAAACATTTTACAATTTTTATATTAATAAGTAGAGCATTTAAGCTGTTAAAAGGTATATTCTGAGAATGTTGTAGAGTTTGAATGAAGCGCTATATAGCGCTTTTTCAATAGTTTTGATAGTTGATAGATTTAGCTAGGATTAAAATGGTTCTTATTTTAATCCTAGCCCTTGTAGGTTATTGCTTAGCAATTACTTTCCATTTTCTGTGCAAATTCAAGCTGCTGATTTGTCATTTGACACGCTAAAATTAAGTCAATACATGTGGAGTTGAAGTTTCAGGCTAGGTAAGGACTATCTGCCGTAAAAATAAAATTCAACTCCGAAGTATTACATTTTACTCAATGTGTAGCGTAAAACCCCGCCGTTCAGGGCGGGGATGTAAGCGGCACAACCCACGCAAGTAATTATTCAGGCGTTCTTTGTTGTTCAATGTACTGACGAATAATGGATATAGGCGCACCGCCACAACTACCAGCAAAGTAACTTGGCGACCATAATGCACCACCCCATAGCTTCTTTTTGATTTCAGGGTGATTTTTTTTGCGAATCATTCGGCTGGAAACACCTTTCAGACTATTTACCAGTACCGACACCGCGACCTTGGGCGGATAGTTTGCTAACAGGTGAACGTGGTCATCCTTGCCATCAAACTCTACCAGCTCTGCCTCGAAGTCAGTACACACATCAGTGAAGATTTCTCGTAGATCATTAATCACTTCTTTTGTGAATACACCACGGCGGTATTTAGTTACAAATACCAAATGTACATGAAGATTAAAAACACAATGCCTGCCATGCCTAATAGCTGTATTATTTCTCATAGACCAAGTTAAATTATGCTATTGTAGCATCATGAAAAAGACTATACGCAAAGCCTTCAAGTTCAGGCTCAAAGTGACACCGGAAATAAGCCAGAAACTAGGTGGTTTTGCGGGTGAATGTCGTTTTGTCTGGAACAAGTCTTTGTCGTTAAATCTTACTCGTCTTGAGCAAAAGTTACCGATCATGTGGTACGAAGAGCTTAACTTCTGGGCAACGCTATGGAAGAAAACCGATGAGTACGGTTTTTTATCCAACCTTCCTTCGCAAGTTCTACAGCAAAAAATAAAGGACTTAGATAAAGCCTTTAAGGACGGCTTTGATAAAAAACAGCCGCTAAAAAGAATCCCCAAGTTTAAGAAAAAAGGCCAGGCTGATAGCTTTCGATATCCGCAAGGATTCAAAGTAGATCAAGACAAAAGCAAGGTGTTTTTACCCAAGATAGGCTGGGTAAGTTACCGAAATAGCCGTAAAGTGCTTGGTGTGGCCAAGAATATCACAGTGAGTCGTAAAGGCACGCATTGGTATCTGTCTATTCAAACAGAATATGAAGCTGACTTGTTGGCGCATAACTCAACCTCCATAGTCGGTATTGATATGGGCATCAAGCAGTTTGCAACGCTGTCTGATGGTACGGTCTATGCGCCATTGAATAGCTTTAAAGTTAAAGCTGAACGACTGGCCAAATTACAGCGTCAGCTAAAAAACAAAAATAAGTTTTCAAATAACTGGAAGAAAGTAAAAGCAAAAATTAGCCAGTGCCATGAGGATATTGGCAATGCGCGTAAAGATTACCTGCACAAAGTCTCAACTGAAATCAGCGAAAACCAAGCGATCATAGTCATTGAGGATTTACGGGTAAAAAATATGAGCAAATCCTCTAAAGGCAATAGCGAAAAACACGGTAAAAAGGTCGCACAAAAGTCTGGTTTAAACCGATCTATCTTGGATCAAGGCTGGAGTATGTTTGCTACGATGCTGGAGTACAAGCAAGACTGGCATGGTGGGACATTGCTTAGAGTACCACCGCATCATACTAGCCAAACCTGCCCATGCTGTCGTCATGTCGCTAAAGAAAACCGACTGACCCAAGCAGAGTTTGTTTGTGTTGACTGCGGCTTTAGTGAAAACGCCGACCTTGTGGGGGCAATGAATGTACTTGCTAAAGGCCATGCGCTTTTAGCGAATCAATAACCGTCGGATAGACGGGGCTAGTCTGTGAAGTGAACGGTGCAGTCATGCCGTCAGCAGCAGAAACCAGTGAGCAGTAGCGATACCCACTCACTCTTAGGAAACTAGGAATCCCCTTCCTTTAGGTGGGGGAGGATGTCAATTTGTGATAAATTGGATGAAAGCACCGAATTTAACACGTATACTTATAACCTG
>CAIPMZ010000107.1 GCA_903866285.1 uncultured bacterium | reverse complement strand
CACACTTGAATCATCCATATCAATTGTCATAGGGTCTAACTTATGAAATTACCCAATATTCTAGCAGATTTTGCTCCTTCAAGCTCATCTTGCGTTGGAATGGGTACCTATTTCAAGCTCATGTTGCATTGGACTAGACTACTACTTGCGCAAGACTAAAAATAATTCTATAATAAAAGTACAATAAAAAAATAAAGACTCTAAATTTTAAAAGGGGGATTTCTGATTACGAATCAGTTATTAACATTTAACTATATGCTAAAAACAAAAAAATCATTTTTCGAAAGAGTAACTGGCTCATCGCCAATTGATTCAAATAATATGGGCGAATCTTCCATGCCAATTTATGCCCAGGAAGAGGAGACCGAAATGCTTATGAACGATGGAGGTTCAATGAATTCTGGTGGTGGCCACCGAAGCTTAAACGTCTTTGAAGAAGAAACTAGCTTCTCTGGAGATGCTGAAGGCCAACTCACTATTGACGTTTATCAAACCGAAAACGAAATCGTGATCAAATCAACTATCGCTGGAGTTAAACCAGAAGATTTGGACGTTTCTATTAATAACGACATGGTAACCATCAAAGGTGAAAGGAGAAACGAAGAAGAAGTCAACGGAGAAAACTACTATTATCAGGAATGCTATTGGGGTGGTTTTTCTCGTAGCGTTGTCCTGCCAATTGATATTATTGCCGATAAAGCTGAGGCTTCCCTGAAAAATGGAATTTTAACCATTCGCCTACCAAAAGCTGACACCACTAAAGTTAAAAAAATTCAAGTGCGCGGGTTCTAAACTTTGACCCTTTTTATTGATTTTTAAAAAAGAAAGCAGCGGCTTTCTTTTTTAAGGTCTTCTCTTGTGACGCAGCGAGAACTAACGTATACTTAAGCTTATGAATACCAAACAATCTTTTTGTTTTTTTGTGGTATTTTTTTTAACCACCACAGCCACCCTGACCTTAGCCGCGGAAAACAAAACGCCGGTGGCTGTTAATAATGGCGATCCAGTAACAACCTTAACTATTTCCGTTGATCAATACACGGAAGAAATTTCCAGTGAAACCCTCAATAAATGGCTTGTGCAAAAATCAAACTTAGAAGTTTCACCAACCTATCAAACCGAATTTGAAAATATCACTTATTGTCCCGTCAGTAAAAACTTCTGCGATTTCAGCTTGCCCCTAAGCACCAGCGGGCATCTTAAATTAGTCTCCCAAACCTTAGCTAACCAAGAAGCTGTTAAAGCTTACCTGGAAGATTTAGCTAGAAAAGTTAACCGCGATCCAGTGGATGCTAAGTTCACCGTAACCGACGGTAAAGTAACCACCTTTGCCGAAGCTCAAGATGGCCTAACCTTGGATCTTCCTAATAATCTTGAAACGTTGCTTACTGCCGTAACAACCCCGCCAACCTCCGAAAAAATAGCTCTTCGTTACGATTTAAAAAAACCAGCAATAAATTACAGCGAAGTTAATAACCTTGGGATATCTTCGGTTATCGGCGAAGGAACTTCTAATTTCAAAGGTTCTCCGGCTAATCGAATTCACAACATCAAAGTCGCAACTGCTCGCTACAATGGAGTTTTAATTAAGCCAGGCGAAGAATTTTCTTTCGTTTCTTATTTAGGCGAAGTTGACGCGGAGCATGGTTACCTCCCCGAATTAGTCATTAAGCAAGGAGTCACTGAGCCAGAATTCGGAGGCGGAATTTGCCAAGTCTCAACCACTGCTTTCCGCGCCGCTATTTTTTCCGGACTTAAAATTACAGCCCGTAAAAATCACGCCTACCCTGTTTCTTATTATAGCCCCCAAGGCATGGATTCGACCGTTTATATCCCGCGCCCAGACTTACGTTTCATTAACAATACCCCTAGCTACATTCTTATCCAAGCCAAGATTGTTGGAACAGTACTTACCTTTAGTTTTTACGGCACCGATGATGGTAGAAAAACTAATGTTGATGGCCCCACTATTACCGAAAGACAACCGGATGGAGCTTTAAAGGCCTCCTTTACCCAACTTGTTGTAGATAAAGATGGGAAAGAAATTATTAAAGATGTTTTTAATAGTTCTTATGCCTCTCCTTATAAATATCCGCATCCAGGCGGGCCAACTTTAAGCGTCAGGCCGTCCAATTGGTCAGAAGAGGAATGGAAAAACTATAAAAAAACCTTAAGTGACATGGCTAAAGCAACCGCCAAGGCAAAGCCCTAAAATTTGTAGTGGGCCCCCACATTGACGAGCGCAAAATAAAGTGTTACGCTTGACTAGTTATTAAAAAAATGGGTTATTAGCTCAGTTGGTAGAGCAGTGGCCTCTTAAGCCAATGGTCGCAGGTTCGAATCCTGCATAACCCACATTTTTGAAAAAAATACGCCATTTGGAATTAAAACTGCGCCGGTAGCTCAGTGGATAGAGCAGTAGCCTTCTAAGCTATTGGTCGCAGGTTCGATTCCTGCCCGGCGCACATGTATTATTTAAAAGAAAGTCTGCAGAGGGGCGAGCATCGTCTAACGGTTAAGACATCGGTTTGTGGTACCGAGAATCAGAGTTCAATTCTCTGTGCCCGCCCCTGTGCAGATTTTCAAAAAATTCGAACAATGCGCTCTTAGCTCAGCTGGATAGAGTGTCTGGCTTCGAACCAGAAGGTCGGGGGTTCGAATCCCTCAGAGCGCACAAAGAAAAACTTCAACCCTGGTTGAAGTTTTTTTATTGCCTAAAATAATCAAGTTTATTTAATCCGCCTTAAAAAAATCTTTGCCCGCTTCAGGCGAATTGGAAAAGTCTTGTTTTCTTTTTTCAACGACTTCAAGAGCCTTTTTGTATTTATCTTCATCAAGCGCAACTCCCCGTTCTTGAGTTTTGATAAATTGTTGTTTTCGCTCTGCGCTCCAAGTAGTAGTAATTAGATTCCGATTCCAGATATAGCAACCAAAACCAATCACCCCAACTAACAAAAAGAAAAATAGCATAACATGAGTTTTTTTCCAAAAAATTCCCAGCGCTAAAAGCAGCCGCTCCTTATTAAATTTACCATTTATTTTTAATTGCATATAACTAATTTTTACTATAAAAAACTACCGTCAAAACTGCTTCTAGCTGACCACTACCTACCACCGCTGGATCGGACTGCCCACCTGCTTGGCTATCGAAAGGATTAACTGAATCCGTGCCCAGTTTGGAAATTGAAGCAGTTTGCTTATCACTGACTACCTGACCAATATTAAGCTCAATAATATCAGCGTAATGTTCTAGAGACTCCAAGCTATGTATAAACTTTAAAACCCCGTTATAGTCTCCGGTTAGCGTAACTTTTAATTTTAAATAATCTTTCCTGGGTAACGTATCGATTAGCGCTATCACCTTAGGCGCAGTTTTGCTTTTTGACTCTGCTGTTTTTTTAGATTGAGGATCCTCCTGCGCCACAATCTGAATCTTATTATTGGTTTCCTGCGCAAGCCCTTCTAATCGCTCGATTAAAACCACGGCTTGTTGTTTATCTAGCAAGATATCAATCTTTTTTTGTTGACGATTAACTTCATCATATTGCTGAGCTATTTTTGGCAATTCCTGCAAGCGTTGTTTTTTCATTTCTTGCTTAATTTTATTTTCCTCAATCGCATCCTTTGTTGCTGTAATTTTTTTCAGCAAAGGAACCACCGCAAAATAGCCAACTACCCCAAGCACTAAGAAAAAAAGGGTGACGGCTATAAATTCTCTTTGTTTTTTTAAAAATTTTTTCATCCAATAATGCAAAATTAAATTAATTCGCGGTAGCAGACCTTAGAGGCTTAGCCTCCAAGGGGAAGGCGTAGCCTCCTTGCAACTGGCAGTGGTTTAATTGATTCAGTATAACTTTACCAAAAATTAGCTTCCTGTTTTTTTTAAACAATCTTGCTTAACTAAAAAATCCATCTGAAAATCAATATCCTCCTTAACTACAAGATTAGAAAGAGGCACGTTAACATTCTCAAAACAATTATCCTGCTCCAATTTACTTTTAAAATCTAGCAGCCCATCTCGAGACTTTGCTTGGCCAATTAAATAAACATTATAATTTTTAGTAGCCAAGTTTTCAACCCTAATCCCCGCTGGTACATCACTGCCCAAGCGCTCTAACACATAAGCCCACTGCAGATGTCCGGCCTGGATTTCAAGCAAGGTGCTTGTTTCTTCATTTATTTTTTTAAAATCTTCGTCATACCTGCTTAATTGCTGATACTGCGCTTGACCCTGGGCAACTGCAAAAGAGGCAGCCTCTTCGTCCCGCTGGATTTTTAATAAATAATAAATACTAGCTAACATCATAATTAGCACTAACAACGGAAAAAGAAAGAGGAAATCTTTACGCAAAATTGCGCGAAAGAGTTTCTCTTTTTTTATTTCATTTTTTTTACTCGGTGGAAGTAAATCTAAATTAATCTTCATATTGAAGTCCTTTTAAAGCTAAGCCTATCGCGGTTGAATACTGCAGCGCTTGACCTTTTTCAATGAGGGGCAACTTTTTTCCGAAATCCACATTTGCCCAAGGATTGCCAAGCTCAATTTCTCTTCCTAGATTTTTTGATAAGTAAGGAACAATTCCCTTCGTATTAGCCCCGCCACCACAAATAATTATTTTATCGATACTGTTCGAATAGCCAAGCCCTGCTAAATAAAAATCAATTGATTTTTCTATCTCCTGCAAAAAATTCTCCAACACTGGTTTTGTTAATTTAAATAAAGCATCACCCTTAAAATCACTGCCAATCCCATAATTAAACTTGATGGCATCCGCTTCTTTAATGGAAATATTTAATCCTTTGGCGATAGTGTCTGTTAAAGATTGTCCACTAAGCGGAACGCTCGAGGTAAAACATAAGACGCCTTCCTTGGCGATTGAAAAGCTTGTTCGCCGATCTCCAATATCGACAATTAAAACTGTTTTATTATAATCAGTTTGACTAAGTAAACTGCGTGCCTGTGCAATTGACTCTATCTCCAAGCCAACCACGTTAAGCCCAGCGTCTTCAATAACTGAGATAATTTCATCAATGATGGTTTTTGAGACCGCCACGACCAAGAGACTTATTTTATTTTTTTCTACGGGTAAAGATTCAGTTACGACTTGCCAGTCATAATAAACTTGCTCTAAGGATAAGGGGATATTGGCTTCAATTTCCCATTTTATAGCTTCGCCGATTTCCTCCTCACTCATCCTCGGGATACTAATGATTCGCAGAAAAGCCTTCGTCTCGGGAATTGAACAAATAACCTTTTTTGTTTTTAGCTTCTTGGGTCCAGCAAGCCCAATGAGTTTCTTTACGGCTTCAATTAATTGGGCCTTTTCCTTTATCTCACCGTCACTAATAGTGCCAAAAGGCAGTTGGATGGTTCCGTAGCTGACAAGCTCCTCTCCTTTGCCATCTTTTTCAAACTTAACTAGTTTGATTGAGAGATCGCTCAAATCCAAACCAAAAATGCTTGCGCTGTTATTAAAAATCTTTTTATTTAAAAAATTCATCTTAATCATGGAGCATGGAATATATAACGCAAAAACAAAAGGGCTATTACATCCTGCTTACTATTTTATTTTATTTTATTTTATTTTTTATCTTTAAAGTTTTTACCTCTTTTAATACTACACCATTTTTTTAATATCTCATAGCTCATCCCATAGGTCGATTAGATATTCAGTTCCGGTTGGGAAATAAGCTGGGGGGCAATAAAGTAAATTATTATTAAAATTATAAGTTCGGTTAGCAAAACCACTACTGCCACTCTGGAAATAAGGTTGCAAATAAGAAGCAATCGCACCATTAAAAGTTAGTGCGTATTTGCCACCCATGCCACTAGCAATACCTACCGTTCCCTCCTGGGCTAAGAGGGCTGCGTCAATTGTAAAGTTATCTGGGCAATCATTAAGTACCCGAATATCCTGTTGCGCGATCAAGCCAAGCGTATTAGCGCAAGTATAATCGCTTAAACGCAAATCTTGATTACTAATCCCAACGTAGATATCCGCCTTATTAGCACCTCCCACTAAATTAGCTGCGACAATCGTCAGTCTTTTATTACTAACTACCCCTTCAATCCAAATGTCATTTTCCACAAAGATAATTCTATCACTAACGAGCGGATAATTTTTCAGACTAATACATCGTCCGCTAGCGGACTTACCAGTTTGAACATACGCGCAAGCTGTGCCCGTACAGCAAGTACTAGCCACGCAAACACTTCCATTTGTGCCGCTGTACGCGCCGGTTGCGCCAGTAACAATCCCGTTATATTTAGTTATGGCGTGGGTAATGCTATTAGCAGTATTAACTGTACAAATATCAAAAGTCCCATCACTTTTTAAATTAATTCTTCTGCCTAAACCAGTTGCGTCAAAATATTTGCCCCCACTTTGCGCCTGAGCTTTCATATTACTCAAATCAGTTGTGACGCCAGTAAAACTAACTGCTGGAACAGGAAACTCCCGACCACCGATAAAAACATCCGGCCGAAGTGGCACTGTGCCACTAGCCCAAGGATACGTCGGAGCTGCTCCATCGGCAGGGTTTGTCGTAGTATGGACGCCAAACTCCATCCGATTACCTCCATAAGTAGCATCGTCAAAGCGTGATTTCCCTGAGCTAACTACATTATACGCTTTACCATCAAAACGAACTCCATCGTTAGAATGGATTTTGCCATAAACCGTAGCCTGGTCTCCAAAATTCATAAAACTATTCGATAAAAAGACAAATTCACTCCAAGATGGCCGGCGAAATCTGACTTGCACAACTCGCTTAACGAAAGGTTTTTCATATGTCCAGCCCGTTGACTTTACGGTGACAATAGTTGAACCTGCTGTGGGGGCTGTGACCTCTAACTGATATTGTCCAATTGCTAGCCCCTCGGCATCCTTAAACTCTGAGATATAAGGAGTCCCGACCCCGGTGGGATTCCCATTTTGCCAAAAATTCTCGATCTGCGCAGTCGTTTTACCTTCAATGGCATGGGCCAAATACCAGCGATAATAAAAAGCGCCCGCTTCGGCGATTTGAAAAGCCCGTTCTCGCTCAACCCGATCGGCACTAAATTTCAGCTGAGCCGTAATATAGCCCAGCAACGAAGTCAAGGTGATAGCAACAATTACCACCATAACTAAAACAGCTACCAAAGCACCGCCCTTTTTCTTTTGTTGGTATTTTAAATTAATCATAACCTAATGAATTCTATCATAATCATTTAGATTTCTTATTTCAATAAAAGTTTCCTGTTGAATATTATCCGGGGCTCTATTTTCATCAATATTTATTTTTAAAAACATTTTAACTAGGCGTATCTCGGAAACATCCGCAGGCGTAGACACTGGGTTATTGGTTATATCTTGAGGGTAATCTCCGTTGTAATAAGAAAACATTGGGTCAGTTAAAGAATTTATAATATGGTCAGCGAGTTGAAAAGTTTCGCCGTCACCTGTAGCATAAGTAATCGGGAAAGAACCCGAAGGATTTCTTACCCCTAAATAAATTTTCTTATCGGCTAAATAAATATGCAGCCTTTCTGTCGTCCCGTCCTTATCATAATCAGAATAAATAATTAGCTCGTTATCATCCGCCGAAACTATCGGATAAGCCCCACCATCAGATTGCCTCGCTCTGCGAATATATTGAGTCAAGTCGCCCATACTCCGGGATAAAATCAAGGATGATCTACCCATCTCTAAAGCGTAGGCTTTAGTTTTTATCGTCCTAGTAAAGACTACTACCGTCGCTTGAATGGCAAAAATAAAAAGCGTAATCGCAATCAGCGTCTCTACGAGCGTCATACCTCGTTTATAAAATAATTTCTGCTGTTTCATGTTAGTTTTTCGTCAGTTGAACTATTTCATGAGTTAATTTATCAATTTGGACTGAGCCCTCATAAGGAACATAGCCGTCAGCATTAATTTTTAAAGTATATGTCCCCAAGGGTAAAAGCTCAGCGCCAGCTGGATAAAAAACTATCCCCCGCAATGAACTTAAATTATCCGTAAAAATATCTACCCCATTAGCTACTAGCGTTACTTTAGCGTCGGCTATCGGCGAACTTGGATTTTCAGCATTACCAACCTCTAAAAATAAAGCATTGATATTTTTATCAGCTAACCGAAGTCGGTAAACTCCATCACTCCCAGGCGAAAGAAAGTAAGGAAACGCCGAGGGATCATAATCAATTAATTGATACTGGGTATTGGGGCTCATTAAAATGGTATAATTGCCTGAACTAATGGCTGGGTACCCCTTTTCTCCCGTTGCGGAATCAGTTGTCCCAGTGGTGCTAGCCATACTAAAAATATTATTGCCTAAGTTGTCATGTCCCATAATCTTTCCGCCACTAATTGAAAATTCAATATTTCCAATTGGATTATCCTGGTAATCAACCGTTTTTACCGTTAAGTTAGCTAACCGATTCTGAATATAATTATAAGTGTTTAAGAAACCGGCAATCACATTAACATGGCCATAAATTGGAACGAAGGAAGCAGTTGCGTCCATGGTTTCAATGTTTTCATAGCCGCTCTTGGTTATGGTAAGCCTATTTCCACTTGAGATTCTAGCAGAAGGAAGTAAGATATGGCCCTCGTCATCGGTTTTAATCGTGTCATTAATCTGCGGTGTAATTATCGTATTTTTAATGTTAACACTCGCTTGGGAAATTGGCAGCAGGGTCTCTCCATCAATCACGTTGATTGAGAGTGGCGAACCGCCAGCACTTGTTTCCAGACCTGGAGGCACAAAGCGAGAAGCAGCGGAAACACTTTTTTGTTGACCACTGCTATCTACCCAGGAAACTTTAACATCAACGATTTTATAATCATTTGGGATCAGATCAATTGGGCTAGAACTTATCGTTCCATCCATTGAGTCATCGAAGTATCTAACGGCGGTTTCAACCTGATAGGTCCGACCATTAGCAACGACGCTTTCTGTTTGAAGGAGGTTTCCTGGGATATCAAGACTACCCTGCGTCCCTATTTTATCATAAGCAAGATTTCGGATGATTTCCATTTTTTCATTCACAAAAGCAATTGCGGCTAATTTATTCTTCGCTTCAATAATATACCTGGTTCCAAAATTAGAAACCGTATAAAAACTTAAAAAGGCAATCGTTATTATAAACATGCTAACCATCACCTCTACCAGGGAAAAACCCGCCTTTTTATTTTTTTTTATTTTTTTTTCCAGAGACATAGCCTCTTAAAAACACAAAACTCCAAAATGTTTCCGTGTTTAAATGTTTAAATGATTATATGATTGCATGCTTCTTATTTAATACTGCCCATCATGCTATACATCGGCTGAAGCATAGCTACCGCAAAAAAACCGACCGCTCCGCCAATTACCACCATCAAGATTGGCTCAACAATAGCAGACATATTCTTCGTTACCTGATCAACTTCATCTTCATAAAATTCAGCCAGCTGGATTAAAACGGTATCAGTTTTTCCAGTTTCTTCCCCCACCTGTACAATTTGCGAAACCAAGAGTGGAAAAATATCCTGATGCTTAGCTAAAATTTCGCTCAGTGGGATTCCCTTTTGAATCTCTTCCGCGCCTAGTAAGAAGGCTTGTTTATAATAATAATTTGAAAGCGTATTAGAAATAATTTTTAGGGCTTCGATTGAGCTAACTCCACTTTTTAAAAGCGAACTAAAAATCCTAGCAAAGCGAGCGCAATTAACTTGCTTAACGATAGGACTAAAAATCGGAACGTGCACCGTAAAATAACTTAGCGCTTTTTTTCCACTTTCTCGTCCCAAGAAAAATCTTAAAAACAGAACTAGCCCAATAAAAACAATTGCGACCGCTAAACCATTATTCCGCATTGTGTCGCTAATTAAGATTAGAAATTTAGTCATCGGTGGCAGCTCGGCGCCCATATCCTTAAATACTCCCAGCATTTGAGGCAGTACGTAAGTCAGCATTAAAACTCCAATCACCAACATCACGGCAAGAATAACCGTTGGATAAATCATTGCACCCTTCACTTTTCCTTTTAAATTATGTTCCTTTTCTAACTGAACGGCGACTATTTTCAAGACTTCATCTAGATTTCCAGCCACTTCCCCAACCCTAACCATATTAATGAAAAGATCACCAAAAACCCCTGGGTATTTTGCAAAGCCCTCACTCAGGGTTTTACCGCTCTGCATCTCTTCAAAAATATCTTCCAGAATTTTTTTAAAGCCCTTATGCTCAACTTGCAACGCTAAGTTGCTCACGGCGCGTGAGACGGTTAGCCCCGAGCTAATCATCACACTTAAATTTCTTGCAAAGACCATTTTTTCTTTCAAGGGAACACTATTGAAAATATCTAAAAAATTAGGCTTGGCTCTACCCGCCAATTCTTCTTCCTTAACTTGCGTTATGGATGTAACTAAAAAACCATCCCCCCGTAGTTGGGTAGCTAAGGCTTTTTCATCCCGAGCGATAACCTCACCCCCCTTGGTTTGGCCATCATAGCTTTTAGCGGTGTAAATATACTTGGGCACGTTTTTAAAATTAAAATGTAAATCTCAAAATGAAAAATAATTGAGTCACTTCGTGAAAACTTTTCAAAAATACGAGCGGAGCGAATCCTAAAATTTTAAATTTTGATTTTTAAATTTTAAATTATTTATTATTCTTTAGT
>CAIPMZ010000106.1 GCA_903866285.1 uncultured bacterium | reverse complement strand
GGGTCTAACTTATGAAATTACCCAATATTCTAGCAGATTTTGCTCCTTCAAGCTCATCTTGCGTTGGAATGGGTACCTATTTCAAGCTCATGTTGCATTGGACTAGACTAATCATTGACAGAATCGTAAAATTTGTCTACAATAAAGTCAAACGTTAGCCGAACACCGACCGTATGGCGGGTTTCTCGAAAGGGATAGGCTATTCCCCCTATAAACGGGGGTTTTTGTTTTTTTTACCTATAATTCACGAATATACCTTTCTTTTATCAATTTTGCAGTAATTTTTCCTGCCCATTCGTTGCCATCCTCCTTGTCTCTGATCAAGCCACAGATGGCATCCACAAGTCGAATAAAGGCATTGTTTTCATCCTTTTTGACACCGCGTATTTTTCTTGTCCTGATGTTCAAATCCCTGAGTCCCTTGCTGAAAATTTCAATTTCCTTCTTTTTGAAACCATCAACAAACACAGTAACTTTGTATTCACCATTACCAGATTTTTTCAAAATAGCCTTGGCCGTTGCAAAAGATGTCAATTCAATATATTTCTTTGTATCACTAAACATTTCAAAAAATATTTTTCCTCGCAATTTCTCGGTCTTTAATAATTTTTCAATATATGCCTCACGAAATGCATGATGTGCTTTGTTCCACTTCATGTTTTTCTTTTTGGTTTCAAGCTCAATCGGTTCCAATTCTTCGCAAATCTTGTCCAATTCATTTTCAAGAATCAAAACACTAACAACAAAAAGAAATCCCTCAGTGTCCTGTCCTGACTCATCAACATAGGCATACAATTTTTTCTTTTTATCTTCTTTCTTGATATCCATTTTTATTTCTAAAATAAATATTATATCCAGATGTACATTATTTATACTTAAAACTATTTTTGGTTTATTATTAAGTTTTAAGTATACTTAAAACTTAATTTTTGAGATTATCTCCCGTCAAAAGAGATCAATTGAATTCACTACCGTTTCTCCCAATGATCCCCCTGGTCAGGCAGACAAAAAACTCCCCCTTTTTCACCTCAAAACTCACATCATCCAGCGCCTTGAATTCCTCAAACCCCTTGTTCCTCGAAAACATGCTCACAGCTGCACCACGCAAAGAAGACACCTTCTCATGTGGTATCTTGAATGTTTTTGAAACGTTTTTAACACTGATTACAATATCTGACATAGCTTAGTTTGAAGTTTTAAATTTGAAGTTTTAATTCAGTTTTAATTGGCTGAGTTTTTAATCTGCTCATATCTATCTTTGTGTGTTTTATTCATTTTATCCATTTTTAAATTTAGGATTTGTTTTAAAATTTAAAACTTAAAATTTCAAATTCAGACACCTTAGTGAGGTTTTTATCTATTTTTCCTAGAGCTTTGCTTTTTCTTTTATCTTTTTTAAAATCAATTCTGCAACTCTGGCATATTCTGGCAGTTTTACATATAAATCATTGGCCATTTCTTCTGAGTATGTGTGCACAGACAAATTTCTATCTTCAGTCATACTTATGCACGTTTCGATGTCAGAATCACTCAATTCAAGCGTCATGCGAATTTCTCGAAAACATGATTTTGGAGAATTGCATTCAAAGCCCTCTATTTCCTTGAGATATTTTTTCACAACTTTCCAAAGCAATTCAAAAGAAAATTCGTATCTTTGAATGGATGCATCCCTACTTACATCAGAAAATGGCATATCCAAGACTTGCTTCCATTTTTTCAATGCTTGCTCAAGTTGTGCACTTTTTTCTTCTAAATAATCCATAATTTTGGGCCATTTAGCACGCGAGTGCGAAATGGATCATTAGTTTGATTAATATCCACCAAATCAAATTTATATGGCAAGGTTGACTCTTCCAAATCTTCTCGAACATGACGCAATATTTTGTCATCCACTGCCTGCTCGGAAACAATAGCCAAGTCCACATCACCAAATTTCTCATTTTCCACACTCGAGCCAAAAACAAAAACCTTCTCATTGAGATTGAGGTGTTTTTGCAAGATCTCTTTAATTTTACTTACATATATTTCTGAAATCATACTATTTTCATCATAGAATAAATACCGACATATAACAAGGTTAAGCACCAATTTTACCTGGTTGATAAATTCCCGCCAAAACCTTGAGCAGGATTGATTTTCCGCTTCCCTTGCTTGCCGAGCCCAAGGTTGAGCCTTTTGAATTTGCCAGGCTCTGCCCAAGGCTCAACCTTTTGATTCCCGCAGGGTCTTTCCATATCTTCTTTACCGCCTAAAATATTTAAACGGGCTTTGGAGGAGGTTTTTTAGCTTAGTGGTGGCGTTGTTCCAGAGGGTGGTGGCTTTTTTCGTAAAATTATTGAGCGTTTTAGTGACTGCGCTTTTTTGTTTTACAGCTTTGGCCTTAGAGATCCCGGCGACTTTGGCGACTTTCTTTTTTTGGACAGTCACTTTTTTCACGGCTGGTTTTTTAGTTTTTTTCTTTTTCTTAGCTTTTTTCTTTTTTGAAGTTTTATGCTTAGCCGTCGGTTGCGTAACTTGGGAGGTTGGATTGGGATTTTCCGTAATTACTACCGGCGGAGTTACGGGAGGCGTTACGACTGGGTCAGGTGTTGGCGTAGGCTGCTCAGCTGGCTGGTCGGCTGGCTTATTTTTATCGGTAACGAGCTCGCCCGTTAATTGAACAGCTAGCTGCTGAGGCTTATTAGTTTCAGCCGTACCGCTCACGGTCGCAACCGATTCTAAAACCTCATTTTCCTTAGCCGGGTCAGGCGAAAGATTAACCACTTCGACCTCGAACGCTCCATTGCCCGTCCCTTGCGTCAAGATTCGATATTCCCCCTCCTCGGGATTTGGAATCGTAACAAATTCATTTTCAGTTTCATAGCCAGAATAAAAAGCGCCTTCAATTTCATTAAAACTTCCCCCTGTTTCAAAATCCTTCCCCACCCGCTCGCCACTCGGCGAAATGATTTGGATGTCGATGGGAGAATGGACAAAAAATTGAAGCATGTTTTTAATAAGGCTGTCATCTATTATCCAAGCTGGATTCCTACCAGTCAGCTCTTCTAAAACATTTTTCTGGCCTTTTGTTGGAAGATCAATATGAGAAGAATCCAGCTCAATATAATTATTGGCTGGGATTTCAATACTTTCAGCTGAAGCGATTGGCACTGTTCCATCCCCTCTTCCTCTGATTGAACCCCTGTCTCCAACCACGGGAATTTCAAAACCAAGCGGATAACCATGTTTCCAAAGTTCTCCTAAGTCGGGTCTCATTACTTCAAAGCTAGAAATCGTACTGCTATCACTACTGACATTACCAACAATTTTTACATATTCAACTTTGGTTAGCTTTTGGAGCTTGGCTTCGCTATTCAGGCTAGCCAAAAATTCATTAAAAGGATACTCGCTAGGATAGCTGAGCGGTCGCTTATTTTCTAAATCATACAAATATTCATAAGTTGGCAAAAGCTCTTTGGCTGGATAAATTGGCTTTTCTCTAATATAGTCAAACATCTCGCTATAGCCAGCCTCCCGCATCTCTTGTTCTAAAAATTTCTTCATCCCAGTCTGCACAACTCCAATAGACTTACCAGCCTCCCAGAGGGGATAAATTTCGGGCGCCCCTTTATTTGGCGTTCCCAAGGTAATTAGCTGATCAATATCATCTTGATAATCATTGGATTCAATATACTGCCGAGCCAGTAGCCCACCCATTGAATGAGCGACAAGATCTACTTTTGGCCAATTAGCAATCGTTTTAATTTCCGCTATTTTATATTTTAGTCTAACCGCATTTTCGACGTTACTCTTTCTCCAATCATAGGGAAAAATAAATAAATCTTTTCCAGTCGTGTAGCCGTTCATTTCTAAACTATCTAGTAAATTATCGTAAACGTGAAAAACTGGATCAATTTTCCAGATGCCAGCTTCTGCTTGCGATCCAAACACGCCAGGAATAACAATAACTGGGTCGCGAAAATTTCTCACCGTGAGCCAGCTTGAAAAATCAACGTTGCCAGAAATTTTTTCCCAGTAGCAATGTTGCTGAGCGTTTATTTCCTCGCAAACTTTTTTGGGACCCTCCGGTTTTTCCCACCAATTAAATTTAAAGTTAACCGACTCGCTATCTAAGCTACTATCAAAGATAACGTCGTATTGCGAATTATTAAAAAATTGCGAACGATTAACTAGAATGTTTTTAGCTTCAGTTTCATTAATGACGATAGCAATTTCGTTATCATGAAAATTACAAGCTCGCACATTCAAAGAGCCGCCAAAAATATTAATCGCACCGCGCAAAGGGGTTGCGTTAGCGGATTTAATAAAAGGATTACCCCAAAGCAAAAGCATTTGCTGGCCAGCGCCACTAATATCTGCATTTTGCATTACTAAACTTCCACCCGAAGAAACGTCGATTGAATAATATGGCGCCTCCTCGCCACGTAGCATTTTAATCGGTTTTTCAACGGTTCCTTTTACGATCATTTTTCCTAACACCTCAATGTCGCCACCGGCAAAAGTCAGCGTGACTCCCTCATGCACGGTTAAAGTGGCGCCTGCCTCAATTACAAAATTCTTATCAAGCGTCTTGTTGATAAACCAATCCTGGTCAGAACTAATACTTTCCGAATTAACTGCTTGAGAGTATTTTACTGGTAGGATGGAAAGCGAAGAAAAACTAAAACAAAAAACTAGCAGAAAAATTACTAGTTTACTCTTTGATTTCATCTTTTTGAAAAAAATATTTTATTAATTAGAAAAATATTAATAATCGGCCAGATAAGGACTGCGAAAGTTCGGAGCCACAAAATATCATAGAAATAAAAAAGTTCAGTTCCTAATACTGCAAACAAAAAAAAGATTAAATTCACCAAGGTTGAAAAAACTACGACGACTTTAATTTTTTCTTTCACGAAAAAAGCTACCACCGAACAAACAATAAATGTAATGACAACCAAAAAAACTATTAACTGCATATCTATATCGGGACTTAATAAAAACATATCTTTAACCTTAAAAAATTAGCCTGCTAAATTTACGCTGATATTATAGCATAAAAACTTCCGGGGTTAAACCCCTGAGCATTGCTGAATAAAAGAAATTACGCGGAGGGCGACAAGCAGGGATCGGGGCTCAGATTCCTCGACTTCGCGACTCCTCCCTTTGGTCGAAGTCGCTACGCTCGGAATGAACTCTGAGGGATATTTGGCTTTCAAAAAATAATTAGGCTTGATCTTTTGAACCAATCGCTGAGTTAATTAGGTTGCGAACTTCGCTTAAGTTAACCTGGGGCTTTTGGCGCGCAGAATTAAATTTCTTGGGCGCAATATATTGCATCTGCGAAAGACTCATCGGCTGCTCCTGGGGAGCATAAGTTTTTTGAATAATATTTTTTACCGCCGGTTTTGACGCTGGTTCAACTGCGCTAGCTATTTTTTCCGGCGCTGGTTGCGCTGGGCTAGCTGTTGACCTTGCTTGGGACGGTTGGGCAGCTTGAGCATCTTCTAATTGACGCTGGTGCTTTTGTTCCTGGGCTAGTTTATCTTTAGCGGTCATCCGCTGATATTCTTTCAAGCAATCTTTACAAAAAGTCGGGCGCGAACCATCCGGCTGAAATGGAACTTGAATCGTCTCGGCGCACATATCGCAAATCGCCTCAAACTTCGGACGCGTATCGGCTGGCTTAACGTAATAATCTGGATTTTCTTCAAGTGGCTTAGCTGGAGCTTGAAAATGCTCGGTTTGGAGCTTAATTTCGGTTTTTTCAACCGAAATTTGAGCTTGGGTATAGACGACTGGCTGTGGGCGCGGTGCTTGAGTCGCTACTTGTGGCGCTGGGGTGATTAGAGGCTTAACTAGGGGTTGCTGAGGGGTAATCGGCCTTGGCTGCACGCTTGGCGCTTGCTGGGGCCTAGCGGGGGCTTGGACGCTAGTGGCTTGCGTTGAGGGCCTTGAATTTGACCCAGGTTGAGGCTGGGGCGTAAAAGCTTGCGCGGGGCGGGTAGCCTGAAAATTAGCGGCTGGATTAGGAATTCGCTGGTGCTGAGCCTCCGGCGGCTTATTTACAGTCTGAAAACCGCCCGCTGGCATAACGCCTGCCCACCTGGAAATACTATCCTCAACTTCAGTCTTACTTGAAGCGTAGCGCTCTCGCGAGGAGGCAATAATCTTTTCCTCGTTTTCAGCCGTATCTTCAATATAGATTGGCGGCAGAACTTTGGCCGAAAAAGCGTCGCCCGCAATTCCGTCAATCATCAGTTTCAAATAAATATTATACTTCGGTAAATTCACGATATCATTTTGCATAAAAACCGGTTCAAACTCCTTTTCGAGAAATTCGGCGTCCATCGCGCCTACCCGAAAAGAAATAATCGTCCCGGCGTTTCCGAAAATCGCATCGCGAACTTTTTCATCAATCTGGGTAATATATTGGTTCGCTAAAATTAAATTCAAATGATATTTTCGCGCTTCGGATAAAATATTCGCAAAAGATTCCGTCGCAAAGTTTTGGAATTCATCCACGTAAAGATAAAAATCTTTTCGCGTATCTTCCGGAATATCGACCCGACCCATCGCGGCCAGCTGAATTTTCGTAATCATCATCGCCCCTAACAGGGCGCTATTATCTTCGCCGATGCGACCCTTGGATAAATTTAAAATTAGGATTTTTCGACTATCCATAATTTCGCGAATATCAAAAGACGATTGAGTTTGGCCCACAATATTTCGAATCAGCGAGCTTGAAAGAAACTGACCAACTTTATTTTGAATCGGCGAAACAACTTCCTGAATAACTTTATCGCTCCATTTTGGAAATTCATCCACCCAAAATTGCCGGATCACTGGGTCCGTCACTTTATCAACGACGCGCTCGCGATATTTTTTATCAACTAAAATTCGCGTGACGCCAAGCAGCGTACTGCCTGGATATTCTAGCAACGCCAAGATTGCGTTACGCAAAATATATTCCAACCGAGGCCCCCAAGAATCCGCCCAAATCTTTTTAAAAACTCCGATGAGGCCAGAAGAAACGAGATGACGATAATCAGGGTCAACCGATTCCATCACGTTAAACGCCAACGGGAAATTTTGGTCCGAAGGGTTTAGATAGATAACGTCATTAATGCGATTAGCTGGGACCGCCTTTAAAAGTTTTTCCGCGGTGTCGCCGTGCGGATCGATATAGCAAATGCCATGCCCATTGCGGATATCTTGGACCACCAAATTTTCCAGCAGGTTAGTTTTTCCCATACCGGTTTTTCCGATGATATACATATGCCGCCGCCGATCATCCGTTTTAATCCCGAAGACTCGTTCCTGATTTCTAAAATTAGTTTTTGCAAAAAAAGCGATATCATTTTCCATGCCCTGCAGTAGAAATTCGAATGAGCGTTGCTCAAAAAAATTTCTTTCTTTTTAAAAATCTTATTTATTATCAGCATGCTCAGCAAAATTAATTCTCTAAAAAAATTTTCGAATTTCACTGCTGGGCAGGCGAGCGTTGTCGTTTAGAAATTATTAAAAACATTTATGCGTATCAACGTTATGAACTTTATGAACGTTATGAACGTTACAACGTTATTAACCTTATGAACTTTCTACTTTCTACTTTATTACTTTACCAATTTTCGAATTTCACTGCTGGGCAGGCGAGCGTTGTCGTTTAGCAATTATTAAAAACATTTATGCGTATCAACGTTACAAACTTTATGAACGTTACAACGTTATGAACGTTATAACGTTATAAACTTTCTACTCGATCGGTAAATTCGCAGGCGCCCCACCACGCTTAGCTTCAACCCGACTCATTGCTGGCGCCAGCACACTGATATCTGGCAAATGAAACAAGGTTGCTAATTCTTCGCTACTAAACACAGTCTTAAAGCCATCACGACTTCGATTTTTATAACGACGATAAAGCTTCCGTTGAGCATAATCTAAACGCGTTTTCGTAAAAGCATATTGCTTTGAAGTTTTCGATTCCCCATCCGGTTTAAAACCATTGAGATTATCATCCCCGAATTGTTTTAGGGCGCCCCAAACAGCCGACACCCCAATGGACATATTATAATTTTCCCGCTTACTGACATATAAACAGCGGCCCTTGGTTGAGAATTGGACCTTACCCAAATTCGCCTCTACTGCTTTGAGGACGTCGCGCTCCATGGGTGACAGTCTGGTATCTAAGGGCTGTTCATCTTTTTTCTTTTCCGCTGCAAATTCAACTGGACCGCTTAAATATTTAAAAATATTCGTTAGCACGTCAGTGATATCTTTTAAGAGCGCTTCAAAAAGACTTTCCTTCTTTTTTTCTTTACCCTTCAATTTCTCAGCTAATTCCTTACCGGTTGTACTATTCCAACTTGGTGAGGTTGGAGCAATCACCCACTGAAGCCAGATGTGTTGGCCTGGTCCAATTTTACCCATTACTTCAATTAGGCCCGCTAAGGGATCAATCATGGTTCCGGTTACCGTTTCTTCATAAGAAGGATACGTTCGAATCGGATAAGCGTCGTGACTTTTCGTCGTCGCTATGTCAGCACCCCAAATGCGCCACTGCGAATTTGGCATCACGGCTGGAAAATTATCGACGTAATCCGGCACTTCCATAATTTCCACGTCTGGATATTGAGCGTAAAGGTGAGCCTCGACTAAGTTACGATGTTTTTTCATCACGTGAATATAGAAATGGACCGTGCCTTCGTTACTCACCATCTCTAAACTCATAAAATCCGTCACCATCCCATCCACATTATTTTCGTAAGTCGAAAAACCTTTTTCGACCCCAGCAAAACCCACAAAAAGAGATTCCATAGGTTTCGGACTTTTTTCAATATTTTTCGGCGCAATAATTTCTAGCAAGACCCAAGTCGCTGCTCCCACGTAGGCATCGCGGATATGCTCTAGCCAAAGAATTTTAAAGAGAAAATAAAAAATCGGAGGCAACGTAAAAAACCAGCTGTTGTTAAAAACTTGCCCAGCGGTTTTCAGGGAGACAATGATTTCACCTAATGAGCTTACGAGAATATCCATTGTTTTTTATTTTGGTTTAATACTGAATAAATTAAATCACTGCTGGTTGTAAGGAGGTTGAGCCTCCCTAATGGAGGCTCAACCTCCAACGCCTAGCTAGTCTAAATTAAATTGATTTAGTATAACGTTTTATTTCTTCAGGGAATATAAACCTGCTTTAGATTTAGTAAAATAGTTATTAAGGTTAATAACAATCGTCGATTTTTTTACCTGCCTCAGTTCTAATACTTTCGCTAAAATTTCTTCCCGCGTTAAAGCTTTAGGACTTTTTAAGATAATTTCTTTGATGACATCTTTAACGGTGCCTTTCTGATATCCCCATTCCGCCAGCGCGTAAATCCCACGGCCAACCAATACGAAATTACTATCTTTAATCAATTCATTATGAACCGTTTGGGGATGAGTTTTTTTCTTATTCAAATGATGCTTATCGATTTTCTCGGCAATTTCTTTAAAATGGAGTGGCTTGCCTGCTTCTTTTAAAACCAAGTAAGCTTTTTCGCGGGTGCCTTTTGGAGAAATTTCTTTCCATTTAATTGCGCCCCATTTACCAAAGCTGTTTTGCTTAATTTCCTGCGAAATTTCGAGATGATAAACGAAATGATCTTTACTCAGATCACGCTCTAATTCGCCAACGGCAAATTTAAAAAGCTGTTCGCCAGTCAAGGGCCGTTTTTCTTTTTTTAAAACTGCCAACGTTACCTCCTTTGTTTTACGCCACTTTGCTAAATCAAAATCCGAAAGTGAATAAGAAAAAGCTAGCTCGCCTTTTACTTCGTGACTCTTAACCTGACTAATGCATTCCAGTAAAAAACGCACCGCGGCTTGTTCCGCTAAATCTTCCTCACCCAGAACTTTTAGCAGTTTCTTCTTACTGATTATACCACTATTTTTTGTAATCGCCAAAATCACTGTCTCCTTAACTTTAACAAATTCAGGATGACTATGTTTTTCACGAACCTTTTTTAAGGCTTCCCGAATAACTTGCCTGACTCGTTCGCGCGTTATCGTATATTTTCCGCCAATTTCTTCCAGCGTTAAAGCGCCGTCACCGCCTAAACCGTAACGACTAAAGATTATTTCTTGAGATCTGGCCGATAAATCGCCAATAATCTCCTTAACCGCCAAAGAAAAAACACCTTTTTCCGCGGGGGCCTTTTTTGCTTCATTTATCGGATTTTTCATATCATTTGCGACTAAAAAGATTAAGCTTTTTGATATCAAATTATATTAACACATTCTCAATTTTTGTCAATATTTGGGGAAAATCTTCAAGTGCGGACCCTAAAAAGTAAACAAGCGAAGTAAAAATTTCTGACTTATCCTGAATTAACTAAATTAGTGCTATATCGCGACGGAGCTCAGCTCCGTCACAATATAAAAAAATCACCCACCGAGGTGGATGATTTTTTCTGTAACGCTTTTATTGTTCACTACTCATTGTTTCCTGCTCCTTAAGCCTATTTTCTAATTTTTACCTTTAAATTCTTTTCTAAACTGGCGATAATTTTTTCCATTGTGGCGTCCGCCTCTTGGCTAGTTAGCGTACGACTTTCGCCATTAAGCAACAGATGAAAAGCGTAGCTCGAAGTTCCATCTTCAAAATCAAAAATATCAAACAAGTCCACATCCGCTAGCAAATCGCCGCCCTCCGTTTGCATCACTTCTAAAATTTCGTCTACCCTCGTACCTTCAGTAACAAGCATCGCAAGATCGCGACTAACGTTCGGGTATTTTGGAATCGCCTTAAACTCTCGCTCCGCGCTTGAAACCGCTTGAAGTAATTTCAAATCAAATTCAAAGAAAGCCACGCGACTACTAATTCCAAAGTCAGCCAACACCAACGGATTTATTTCCGCAATTACCCCAAGCGGCTCCTGACTGCTCGTAATTTTTATTTCGCTAGCGCGACCCTCATGACAAAAAGCTTTTGAAACCTGTTGGAAACCTTCTTGAAGCTCGCCAAAATATTGATCCAAAATTCCTACTTGCAAAAGCAGATCCTCAGCTAATGATTTTGCCTGAAAAAAAGAGGTCCGGCGCAGTTTAGTTTTTCCATCTTTTTTAGCTGCTTTTTCTTCCAGCACCACCACCCCGCAAAGCATATTTTTTTCGTCCGGTAGTCCTCCCCTGTTGGCTAAAAAAACTTTGCCAATTTCAAAAAGCTGAAGCTCTTTCGTAAACTTTAAATTTTCTTTAATATTTTTGAGTAAATTTGGGATCAGGCTTACGCGTAAAAGAGTTTGCTCTAGATTTCCCGGCGCTTCAAGTTCTAAATGCTGAAAACTTTTTAGCTTTGAGATCTCGGCATCTTTTTGACTATAAAAAGCGTAATTATATACTTCGGAAAAACCTTGGCCAACTAAAATATTTTTTACATTTCTAGCAAAAATTCGCTGTTCATTAGCTATTGGCGGTTTAACGGAAACTAGCTGCGCCGTCGCCTTAATTTTTTCGTAGCCGTAAACGCGGCCGATTTCTTCGATTAAATCTTCTGGCGTCAAAACGTCCAAGCGAAAAGTTGGTACGCTCACCAGGAAATTCTTGCCAGCATTTTTTACGCCAAAGCCGAGCAAAGTAAGAATTTTTTTGCAAACACCTGCTGGGACATTTTCGCCTAGCAAAGAATTCACGTAATTTAAATCGAGCCTGACTGTCCAAGGTTTTAATGGCGCTGGATACTCATCAACAATCCCCTCCAGCTTAGCTTCCGTAATATGCGTTAAAATTTCAATCGCTCGCACCATGGCTTTTTCCGCTAGATTTGGATCCAGACCTTTTTCAAAGCGCATCGCCGCGTCCGTTTGCAAGCCAAATTTATTTTTCGTTTTGCGAATCAGCGCTGGCGCAAAAGTGGCCGCTTCTAAAATGATGCTGGTCGTTTTTTCGCTCACCCCGGAGCCTTTACCGCCCATAACCCCAGCCAGGGCCAACGCGCCTTTTTTACTGGCAATCACCATATCTTCGCTAGTCAACTTTTTCACACTTCCATCTAAAATTATAATTTCCTCATTTACCTTAGCGCTTCTCACGATTATTTCCGCTACCCCGCCAGTTTCAATTTCCGCAAAATCAAAAGCATGTAGCGGCTGACCGAGTTCCAACATTACATAATTGGTTACGTCCACCACGTTATTAATTGAGCGGATCCCACAGCTTTCTAGGCGAGCGGAAATCCACTGCGGAGATTTCTCAATTTTCACGTTATCTAATTTAGCCGCCAGATAGCGACTGCATAAATCTTTATTTTCCAAGGCAACTTTCAGGCTAGCAGTTTTTTTCTTGGCTAGTTTTAAGCCATCATAATCAAATTCAATTTCTGAGCCAGTCAGTGCTGAAATTTCCCGGGCCAGGCCGACATGACTAACGGCGTCGTGGGCGCGATCTGGCAAAACTTTAATTTCTAAAATATGATCATCTTGTCCCAGAATTTCTTTCAAGGGCGTCCCATTTTTTAAATTTTTCTCCAGCAGTAAAATTCCCGCGTGATCGCTACCTAGGCCAAGTTCATCGAGCGCGCAAAGCATCCCAAAAGATTTTTCGCCTCGAATTTCGGCGGCTTTAATTTCCATGCCATTGGTTGGTAATTTTGCGCCCACCAAGGCCACCGGTACTTTATCGCCCACGGCAATATTTTTCGCCCCACAAACAATGGCCAGAATTTTATTTCCAACATTAATTTTAGTTAGTTGCAATTTGTCAGCATTGGGATGCTTGGAAATTTCCAAAATTTCACCCACCACAAAATTTTCAAAATCACTGCCGACTTTTTCCACACCCTCAATTTCCAACGCATGCATCGTGATATCTTGGGTCAACTCTTCCAACGATAATTTTGTGCCCGAGATTTCTTTGAGCCAGTTATAAGAATATTTCATTTATAGTAATTAGCTTCATTAGCTTCATTAGCTTTTAGAAAAATTCTATAAGCTAACGCAGCTAAAAGCTATAAGCTATTTTAAAACTGTTTAATAAACCTTAAATCACCACTGTGAAAATGGCGGATGTCGTCAATTTTATATTTCATCATCGCCAAGCGTTCCATGCCGAAACCCCAGGCAAAACCTTGGTATTTCCCGCTTGGGTAACCAGCGGCGACAAAAACATTTTGATTTACCATCCCCGCCCCTCCAATTTCGAGCCAGCCAGCTTGCTTACAAGCGCTGCAACCCTTGCCATCACAAACCGTACAACTGATATCAAATTCAAAACTTGGTTCGGTAAACGGGAAGAAGCTTGGGCGGATCCGAATCTGAATTTCTTTTTTAAAAAATTTCGAAAAAAACTCTTGGGCGATAAACTTAAAATTTCCGACGTTAATCTCATCGCCAACCACCAAGGCTTCAAACTGATGAAAGGTATGCTCATGCGTTGAGTCGCCTGCTTCATTACGATAAATTCTCCCTGGCGCAATAATGCGAAAAGGTGGCTGATGTTTTTCCATATATCTGATTTGGACGTTCGAAGTATGCGTCCTCAGTAAAATTCGCGCATCTGTATTTTTATTTGTGTCATGCTGCTTATTGGCTGCGTTAGTCGGCGTCTTTGCAATATCAGACTGCGGCTTGAGCCAGAACGTATCCTGCATATCGCGAGCTGGGTGATCCTTCGGCATATTCAGGGCATCAAAGTTATGAAATTCATCTTCGACTTCTGGTCCGTCAGCAATTTCAAAACCCATTGACGTAAAAATATCTTCAATTTCATTTTGAATCTTAGTCAATGGATGCAAGTGTCCTTGGCGCATTTTCAAAGCTGGAATCGTCACGTCAATTTTTTCCGCCTGCGCGTCAAAAGTCGAGGTAAGACTTTTTTTCTTTTCCTCGAGTAAAGTTTGAATTTCAACTTTAACGCTATTAGCCAACTGGCCAACTTCGCGTTTTTCCTCGGCTGAGACATCTTTCAGCTGACGCAAAATCCCCACAAAGTCGCTTTTGCGTCCCAAAAACTGGATTTCCAATTGCAAAATCTCCTCTACGTTTTTCGCCTTTTCAACAGCCCCTAAGGCCTCCTGCTTAATTTTAACAATTTTTTCTTTTAACATAGCCTTCTTTCAACAAAAAATTACCAAAGAATTGTCATCTTGAGCGTAATGTAATGAAGTCGAAAGATCTGGGCCTATTAGCACTCAGATTTCTCGATTCATCCGTCTGCTGACGGTTTCACTCGAAATGACATAACCTAAACCAATCTTACCAAGTTAAGCCCATTATGGCAATAAGCAGTCTAGTCCAATGCAACATGAGCTTGAAATAGGTACCCATTCCAACGCAAGATGAGCTTGAAGGAGCAAAATCTGCTAGAATATTGGGTAATTTCATAAGTTAGACCCTATGACAATTGATATGGATGATTCAAGTGTG